>CAWVTM010000085.1:0-8154 GCA_963933305.1 uncultured bacterium | reverse complement strand
CATTTGGGTTATCTGTCACAGAGTTTATTTCAGTCTCAAAAACTGCTTTCACATGAGCAACAGCATCTTTACTAGCTCCATGTACTTGTGGAACGCATCGCATACTGTACGGATCTTGCACGTGTACTTTATCTTGTGCTAGTATTTCGCTTCCTTCTAGATGTTCTAAGATTGTTTTAGCAGTATGAAGCTGACCTTTGTGCGGTCTAATCTGGTGGCTATAAGCCAAGAAAGCTTCCTTGCGTCCGTCGTACGCATCTATGCACATAGCAGCGTTCATGTCTGCACGAGCTAGGATATCTTCTGCTTTGAATAAGCACTGCAATCCATAGGCCTGCATAAACTGTGTACCATTGATTAAAGCAAGTCCTTCTTTTGGTCCTAATTGCAACGTAGAAGATTTGGGTTTTATTCTTTTGGATAGTGTAGCCTCATTCCCCCGCACCTTCTCCAAAGAAGAAAGGTGGCTATGGCCCCAAATCTCTCCTTCGCCTATCAGCGGCAGAGCCAAATGACTCAACGGAGCTAAATCTCCACTAGCACCTAAACTACCTAGTTCGTATATCACAGGAATGGTATCATTATTATAAAACTCCAAAAGTTTTTCTACCGTGGCTAGCTGCACTCCGCTGTGTCCGTAGCTTAGGCTCTGAGCCTTGAGCAGTAACATTAGTTTAACTATATCTGTAGGCACATAGTCTCCTGCTCCACACGCGTGTGAGCGTAGCAAGTTAATCTGCAACTGAGTAAGGTCTTTATTTGCAATCTCCGTATTACACAGTGAGCCAAAACCGGTATTCACACCGTAAATAGGCGGTCCGTCTTGTTTCACTTTATTTACTAAATAGGCATTACACTTCTCTACTTTAGCTATAGATATAGCAGACAGGTGTACTTCCTGACCGCTTGCTACTATTGCTCGTATATCTCCTATGCTATGATACTCTGCTAATTCCATTAAGTTGCGAAGGTAAAATGAATTTTGTCAATTCGTTTTCTATCGTGAGATTTTGTTATTGCATATTTTCGGTATGGCATCTTAAAGTCTACGAAATTCAGAACAGTGAATATTTGGTCAAACCAAGTCTTTTTAGTGTCTAAGTGATACATTTTTGCTCTATCCATCTGCTACTTTGTTTACACAAAAAAATAGGACATCAATTCTCAAAATGTACCTTTGTACCTTCTATTTAAACACATAAATGAGCAAACCACAATTTAATAAAAACCTCGTACGATCTATTATTCTTGGTGCTGGGATAATCCTTCTTGGTTGGTTAATACAAGTGCTACTATCTAAGAAAAATGATACAGCTGGACCAACTATATCTTTCCAATCTAAAGTAGTGGAAACAATAGCCGCTACACCGGGCACTATACCTATCAATATAGCCGTAAGCGGCAGACTAAAAGCGACTAATAGAATGGAACTTTACGCTGAAGTAACTGGAATATTAAAAACCCGAAATTTTAACGCTGGACAGTCCTTTGGCCGTGGTCAAAACATAGCATCTATAGATGATAGTGAGTACAGAGCTCAACTAATAGCCGCACGCAGTACCTTCATGGGGCTTATCAGTCAGTCCCTGGCAGATATATCTATGGATTATCCTACTGAAGCCAATAAGTGGCAAAACTTCCTACAAGCCATAAAGCCCAACCAAAACTTACCCAAACTACCCAGTGTAGATAACCGACAGTTGAAACAGTTTCTCAGTGGTAGAAATATCTTAGGGAACTACTACACCATCCAAAGTCAAGAAGTACGACTCGGTAAATACCAAATATCTGCACCGTATAGCGGTACACTCAGCGAGACTGCTATAGATCCCGGCACATTAGTACGTACAGGACAAAAGATAGGAACCTTCGTACAACAAGGCAGCTACGAACTAGAAGCAGCTGTAACCAGAAAAAACCTTAATTTCCTGAAGAAAGGAAATAAAGTCAAACTCAAATCTGCAGAGCTAGACCAAGAGTATGTGGGTACCATAAGCCGTATCAATAGCACTATCAACCCTACTACGCAACAGATTAGCGTATTCATTACAGTAGACGGAAAAAACCTCAAAGAAGGACTGTACTTAGATGCTATGATAAATGCTGGAACTGCACAAGAAGCCATCGCCATAATTAGGAATACACTTGTGGATGGCAAAGCTATTTATACAGTATCTGATAAGGACTCTACCCTTCGTCTTCAGCAGATAGAGGTAATATCCTTTGCTGAGGATAAAGCCATCATAAGAGGAATAACTACAGGTACTCTCCTGCCGCTTACGCCAATAAGCGGAGCCTTTGAAGGAATGAAAGTCTTACCTCAAACAATACAATAAGCAATGAAGAAAATTATAGCTTACTTCATAAAATACCCAGTATCTGTAAATACGCTGCTAGCGATTATCTGCATCTTTGGTGCTTTAGCCTATGTGAATATGAGTGCGAGTTTTTTCCCGCTCATAGATAGCCGCATTATCAATGTACAACTCGTCTATCCTGGTGCTGCTCCAGAGGAAATGGAAGAAGGCGTGGTGGCTCTAATAGAAGAAAAACTAGAGGGAGTAACTGGCGTAGAACGCATCACCAGTAGTAGCAATGAAAATGCCGCAGCCGTAAAAATAGAGGTGGAAAAAGGCTACGATACTAAAGTAGCTTTAGAAGATGTGAAGAATGCTGTAAATGCAATTAACAGCTTTCCTTCAGGCCTAGAAAAACCTGTAGTAGCACTCCGAGAAAATGTAAACTTCACTATAAACTATGCTATCACAGGCGAGACCATAGACCTCACAGCTCTAAAATCATATGCCCGTCGCATAGAGAAAGACCTGCTCTCCTACGATGGTATATCCAAGGTAGAATTAGCGGGTTTCCCTGATGAAGAAATAGAAATCTCCTTAGATGATGAAGCACTCATAAAATATGGCATCACCCTAGAGCAGGTGGGCATCCTCATCCGCAGTGCCAATATAGATATCACCGGAGGTAGCATAAAAACTAATACAGAAGAACTACTTATACGCAGCAGAAATAAGGCCTACTATGCCGCTCAGTTAGAAGACCTAGTACTCAAAACTACTGAAAATGGTGCCGTGGTAAGACTAAAAGACGTAGCCCAAATTAAAGACCAATGGGCAGATGATCCTAACCGTATCTACATCAACGGAAAACCTGGCGTAGAAATACTCGTAAGTAGCACAGATAAGGAAGACTTGCTGAAAAATGCTGCGTATGCGCGCAGTTATTTTGAAAAATTCAATGAGCTAAATCCTCAACTCACAGCTACACTCATCCGAGATCAAAGTGAGACGCTAGAAGAGCGTAAGGACCTACTACTGGAAAATGGAATCATAGGAATGCTCCTTGTCCTTCTTTTACTTTCTTTATTCCTCAATATTCGAATTGCTTTTTGGGTAGCGGTAGGCTTGCCTGTTTCCTTCTTAGGAATGTTTGTCATAGCCCTATACGCTGGGGTTACGATCAATGTAATCTCACTTTTTGGGATGATAGTGGTGATTGGTATATTGGTAGATGACGGTATTGTAATTAGTGAAAATATATATAGCCATTTTGAAAAAGGAAAAAGTGCCATTCGTGCAGCAGTAGATGGCACTATGGAGGTATTACCAGCTGTATTTAGTGCGGTAATCACCACTATGGTAGCCTTTAGTTTCTTTTTTATGGTAGATGGTATAGCTGGAGATTTTTTCAGTGAGCTAGCCTTTGTGGTCATAGCTACTTTAGCCGTTTCACTCATTGAAGCATTGATCATTCTACCAGCTCATCTAGCACACAGTAAGGCACTAAAAGAAGGTAAGGAAAAGAATAAACTTGAACTATTTACCGACAAGGTAATGTATGTACTTCGTGATAAGATTTATGCTCCAGTCTTACGCTTTTCTTTGAATCATAAAATATTCACTTTTTGCGTAGCTGTGGCATTAGCTCTGATCACTATCGGTGGTCTCACAGGTGGCCACATACAGTTTACCTTCTTCCCTGTAATAGAGCGAAATGATGTACCAATAAACCTTAGTATGGCCAGTGGTACACGAGAGACTATTACCAATGGCCGCTTAGAAAAAATAGAAGCTGCTATATGGGCAGTAAATGAAGAGATAAAAAAAGAAAGTGGCTCAGATGTAAGTATAGTCAAAAACCTAGAGCGGAAAGTAGGGCCACAATCTCATGAAGGCAGTATCAATGCTAAGCTAGTAGGAAGTGAACTACGCACTATTAGCAGTATGGAACTGGCTTCTCGCTTTCGCGAAAAAGTAGGTACTATGGATGATGCAGATAAACTCACCTTTGGCAATGCCAGTGCCTTTGGCAAGCCAGTATCAGTCACCTTCCTAGGAGAAGACCAAGCAGAACTGGATGCAGCTAAAGCTGAACTGAAAGCGGCAATGACCCTACTCCCTGAACTAAAAGACGTAGTAGAAAGCGTACAGCCAGGCCGCAGAGAAATAAACGTACAACTCAATGATAAAGCCTATATCCTAGGACTAAATGAGGTTATGGTACTCAATCAGATCCGTCAAGGATACTTTGGATATGAAGCTCAGAGACTACAGCGAGGTAAGGATGAGATAAAGGTCTGGGTACGCTTCAATGACGAGCAAAGAAGCTCACTATACGACCTAGAAGCCACACGCATACGCACAGCTGATGGCAAGCAAGTGCCTCTACGCGAACTAGCATCCTTCACCATAGAAAGAGGCGTGGTAGGCATCAATCACTTAGATGCTCAAAAACAAGTAACTATAGAAGCAGAAGTAAGTAGTAACAAAGTTTCTGCCCCTATCATCATTGCTCAAATAAAAGAAGAGATTATACCAGGTATACTAGCAAAACATCAAGGCGTTACAACACTCTTCGAAGGGCAAAATCTTGAAGCACAAAAAACCCAAGAATCTGCAAAATTTGCTTTCCCCTTTGTGATATTCTGTATTATCGTCATTATTACTTTCACCTTCCGTTCGCTTGGTCAAGCAGTTATCATTCTGATACTCTTAGTACCATTCAGTCTCATAGGTGTGGCGTGGGGTCACTATTTGCACGGTCAGCAGATGAGTATATTAAGTTTCCTAGGTGTCGTCGCATTGATAGGGATTATCGTAAATGATAGTCTCGTATTGGTGGAAAAAATGAATATCTATCTCAAAGAAGGGATGACTTTCGAAAAAGCAGTATATACCGCAGGATATGTTAGGTTTAGAGCCATATTCCTCACCAGTATGACTACCATAGCAGGATTAGCTCCACTTATTTTGGAGAAGAGCTTTCAAGCTCAGTTTCTTATCCCTATGGCTATAGCAGTAGCTTATGGTATAGGTATAGCTACCGTACTTACGCTCATACTGCTTCCTGTATTTCTGGTAGCTTGGAATGAAGTAAAACGAGGCAGTGGATGGCTTTGGAATGGAGGAATAATGCCAACAGCAGAAGAAGTAGAACCCGCAATACAAGAACTAGAAGCAGAAAAATATGAATTGGAAGACTAGTATATTATTCCTACTCTTATTCGCTACGAGCGGATCACTAGTAGCACAAGAAGGCCTAAGTCTACAGCAGATTATAAGTAGTGCATTGCAGCAAAACTTTGACATTGCGATAGCGAATAATAACACCACTGCTGCAAGTAATCAAGCGACCAAAGCACAAGCTGGATACTACCCGAGTGTAAATTTGAATGGCAATGCCAATTACAGTATCAATAATACTAAACTGAAATTTGGTGGAGGTTTCCCAGACGCTGAAGTAGATGGTGCTCAAAATACCAACTTAGGTGCTAATATCGGGTTTAATTATATAATTTTCAATGGATTTGGGCGAGTACACACGTATCAAAACCTGATGGGTACACAGCGACTAAACGAGGTACAAGCCAAGGTAGTAGCAGAAAACCTGGTACTAGATATCGTAAATAGATACCTAGACCTACAGCAGAGTAAGCTTGATCTTACCGCTGCAAATCAAAACTTAGCTATCTCTGAAGACCGAGTACAGCGAGTAGCCCTAGCAAATAAAAACGGAGCAAAAAGCAAGCTAGATGTACTCAGTGCAGAAGTAGACCTCAATAATGATAGTCTAGCAATAGAAAACCTTATAACCGCCATGGAGAAGCAAAAAGCAGCTCTAAACGTATTGATGGGCAGAGATCCTAAAACCTCATTCAATATAACTACCACTGTAGAGGTGCCTGCAAAAATCAGCATAGCAGAGACAGAAAGTAAAGCCCTACAAAATAACAGTAGTTTACTTCTCGCTCAGGTATCTCAAACACTAGCTGCCAATCAAGCAGCGATAGCCAGTGGTGGAAGAATGCCAACACTATCTGCTAGCGGTGCTTACGGTTACAGTGCTGCTCAAAACGGTGCAGGAATAGTGCTCTCACAAAGCAATCTTGGTTTTAACGGTGGACTGACACTGAGTATGCCTGTTTTTAATGGAAACCAGCTTACCACAGCAATGAAAAATGCAGACATAGCAAAGCAAAATAGTGAACTGGAACTAGCCAAATCAAAGCTCATTATTAGAAATCAGCTATACACAGCAGAGCTAGATAGTAAACTTATAACCCGCACGCTAAAGGCACAAGAAGAAAATGTAACTCTTGCTGAACTGGCACTGCAGAGAGCACAATCCACTTATAGTAATGGACAGGTAAGTTACAATGATCTACGTGTAGCTCAGCTCAATGTATTGATAGCAAAGAACAGCGTAAACCAAGCCAAAATTAATCTTGTGAAACTGTACTACACAGTGAGTAGACTTGGTGGTGGATTATTAACTAATTAGGGTCTGCTGAAATTCTCAGAAGGATGTAACATGGCTTATTTGCCAATAGAACAGGTATAAGAATACTTCGATATGCAGCAAATAAGTCAGATTGTATTCTTCTGAGAACATATTTTGCCGAAAAGGCAAAATGACAAATGCAGGTAGTTGCACAGTTTACAGCATATTTCATTGCATTTTTATACTAATAACAACACTGTTTTTAAAACGTAATATGTTGAAGGTAAAAGACATAAGGTGCTATTTTATCTTTTTTCAGCAGACCCTAATTAGGTGTATACCGGCAATGAACTTGATTTACAGATCAGCATAAAACACCAATTGTCAAGAGCATTACGAATTTCTACTCTCCAATGCCAACTTGGTAATAACAGACTTCGTATTCTCTGGGAAGTCACCTTTCATCATCCAGTCGTAATACCCTCTGTTTTCTTTAAAAACATCTGTGACTAGCTTATCTTTATACTTTCCAAAATTAAATAAAGCTTCTCCATTTTTACCTTTTTTTATGCGTCTAGCAAAATCATAAAACTCACTCTCTCCGCTAAAAGCATTCAAAAAATCAATATCACCCTCTATCTCCTCGTAATGATCTACCTGTGCTTTGATTATTTCCCAAGTAGCAACGGTATCCGCTTTGGCACTATGGGCATCTACGAGTTCTTTACCGCAATACTTTTGGTAGGCTGCCCCGAGGTTACGTGGCTCCATTTTATGAAATATACGTTGGGCATCTATGAATTTCCTATTGGTATCAAAAGCTACCCCAGCTCTATAAAACTCCTCTGCTAGCATCGGAAAATCAAATCTATTGCTATTGAATCCACCGAAATCACAATCTCCTAAAAACGCCTGTAACTCCACTGCAAACTCTTGGAAGGTAGGCTTACCCACTACGTCTTTATCCCATATACCGTGTATCTCTGACACTACCTGAGGTATAGGAACTGTCGGGTTTATGACCTGATGCAGATGCTCCTCTGTACCATCTGGCTGTATTTTGATACAGTATATTTCTACTATCCTGTCTGCGGCCACTTGTATGCCTGTAGTTTCTAGATCAAAAACTACCAGCGACTTAGTTAATTTAATGTTCACGTAGCAAAAGTAATTGAGCAAACTTGTGATTTCTATGTAAGATGCAGTAGGTTGTCCACTAATTATGGTGGTAGATAAAAAACAAACCGTCAATCCATTTATACATTACTTCTACGATACCTGCCAAACAATCTTACTTTTGACCTATCAAAAAGAAATCAAACATATCAATCATAGGAGGAGGTGCAGCTGCCCTTATGCTAGCAGCACAGCTAGATACGGATAAGTATCAAGTGACTATCTATGACAAAAAGAAGG
>CAWVTM010000084.1:0-8168 GCA_963933305.1 uncultured bacterium | reverse complement strand
AGCAAGATGTATACGCTTACCAACTCGTAGTCACTGCTTTGAATGACGAAGAGTACACCTACTCCGGTACGATAACGCTAATCAGATAAGTCAATTACTGGCAATTAATACATTACATTGAATAGAAAAAGGAAACTTCGGTTTCCTTTTTTATTGTTTATATTTGATGAAAATAGAAATGAGAATTTTTTACTTCATAGCTGTACTCTTCTGCCTTATAAATGCAGACGCAAGTCATCTACTGGGTGGAGATATCACATATACCTATTTGAATGGCAATATATATAGGTTTGATGTAACCTTATACAGAGATTGCAACGAGTGTACAATAGGAAATCAAGGTGGGGGAAATAGCACCTCAAACTGTAATGATCTAGATGAACTTTATGTAAGAACCGTCACATCCTCTTGTGGTAATACTATAATAGATCCTATAACATTAACTAAAACAGGCTTTACAAATATCACTCCAGTATGTAATTTAGAGAATTCAGTATGTGGTACTAATCCTACTATAGCTTATGGTATGGAAGCACATCACTACACAGGAACTATAGACTTTGCTAACTATACGACGTATACTAACTGCATGTTCGAAGTCTTTTTTCAAAGTTCAGAACGCAATGAACACATCAATATCCTAGCTCAAGAAGAAGAGAAGTTATATGTTTCTGCTCAGATAAATCCATGGAAAGAAAATAAAAGTTCACCTCAGTTCACCTCTTACCCTACACTTTTATTCCCTGTAAATGAGCCAGTATATGGCGGAGACTATGTTACAGAAAAAGAAGGCGACTCTATAATATACAAATGGGTACAGCCTTTAAAAAACTACACTACGCCTATCCCCTATGCTAGTGGCTACTCTACTCAACACTTTATAGATGCATATTGTGTGACAGGAATCAACTGTAGTCCCGATCGCACTACTACTCCACCTAGAGGTATTTACCTCAACAATACAACAGGAGACTACGCATTTACACCTATCAGTTCAGGTCAATACGGCACACGAGTAGTAGAAATAGAACAATGGAGAAAACATGCCGGAACTTACTATTTAGCTGGGAAAGTAAAACGAGATATAATAGTGATAGTTAATACTTCTAGTAATCATGCGCCTAAAGTAGTGGCTAACGACTTATATGAAGCATGTGTAGGAGAGACATGGAATCTCTCCATATCGGCATTAGACAATCTACACCTGCCCTCCAGCACACAAGACAGTGTCGAATTACAAGCAGTATACACTTTAGCAGATCTTACTTCTAGCACCAGTGCTTCAAATACAGCTCCATACCAAAACTTAATACTGAATATCAAATTAGACACGAGTCATATAGGCACACATTTCATACGCGTAAAAGCACGCGACAATTACTGCCCTTTATATGGACAATCAGAAAAAACCATCATGCTTATTGTGCGACCTGCACCTCAGGCTGATATCACAATAAACGATGTATTTTGTGGCAATAATGTAATAGCCGCTGTCACCACAGATACGCTAGAATACAATCTAACTATAAATGGCTCTGAATCCATAGAACCATTACCATATGTCTACACTAATTTTAATTCAGAGGACATAAGATATAAAGTTACTTATACAGATAGTTATGGCTGCATAGATTCCTTCGAACAAATCAAAAGCAACTTAGGAAACCTAGCTGTCTTACCCGCACTAGTAAATGGCAGTACGAACGTATGTGAAAGAGATTCATTGAATCATTGGCTAACACACAGTGATCACGAAATATCTTCAGTAAATTGGGAGACAAATGGCATAAATTACCAGACGGATACACTCACTGAAGTTGCCAATAGTGCTCAAATTAAATACTCTTATATACTGAAAGAAAACAACTACTTCTGCCAACAAGATGATAGTTTCTTAATCACCATACATAAGACACCCGAAATCACTTTAAATACTGAACCAGAACTTTGTTTTATGCCTCAGTTAGACCTCAGTACTGTAGATATATTACCAGAAGGTGGTCAATGGAGATACGCAGGCATTCCAATCTCCACGCACTTTGAACTAGATAAATATATACCGAATATTGACGTAGATGTTGAATTTCAGTATACTGTTATGGATAGTACTACACAATGCAAAACAACATTACCCGTTACATTAAAGGTAAAACAAGCACCAGAAATTCAGCTTCAAAATCAACAAATATGTGCTGGAGACAATCCATTTAACCTAAATAACATAATCAGCCTTCCATTCAGATACAGCACTGCTAATATTGATTGGGAAATGCTAACTATGATAGGAGCATATTACCACGATGGCATTACACCTAAAATAGACATCCCAACTCACGGACCAGGAGTCTATAGGATAGCTGGTAAAAACACCTTCGCTAATGGCTGCGTCGCAGCAGATACAGCAAACATTTTAGTGGATTTAGAAATACAGCTATCGTCCAATGGAATATTTCAAGGCTGTCAAACAAATCAAACAGTATTATTACAAGATCTATTTGACATAAATGTAGAAGGCGGAAACTGGTCGTGTGATCAACCGGACATGGTCTATTATGACTCGTTAAAAACAGAAAATGACTGTGGTGATATACTACTCAGGTATGTTTATGACCAGTATGGATGCTATGATGAAATGACTCTCCCGTTTAACATAGTTTGTCGACCGTCTTTTAATATAGTACTAGAAGATAGCCTCTGCACAGATGCTGACCCTATACGTCTTCCACTAGTACATCAATGGCAAGGAAATGGCATTTCTTCCGATACACTCTATCCTTCACTGCTCAAAGAAGGATTAAATATAGTCAACGCTAGCAATGAAATAGAAATCTGTACATATGACACTTCATTAGCTATTACAGCTTTAGCTCCTTTAGACTTTAAATTAAATGATATAGCGAAAAAGCTGTGTGAGGGAGAACTGCTTACACTAGATATAGATGCCCCAGATTATGCTCAATTATTTTTAAAAAATTGCGAACAAATATCATTAATCATTGGGGAATCTTATATCTACACTCCTACTGCTTGTGATTTGGCTACTCAAGACATAGCCTTAACACTTTCTTCCGCTTCGCATTTGAACTGCCCAAGTCATACCAAGCATATAACTGTCCCATATTTTGATAAACCTAAAGTATCATTCACCTCTATTGATGAACAATGTGAACCATACGACCTATACCTCAGCCTAGAAGGTAACCAACTCCATAAGATAGACTACACATTAAGCAACGATACTGAAGAATGGAGTGGACAAGGAATCCAAATACACGCTACTAAGTTGCTCGCCGGCGACTACACATTAGACCTTAGCTTAGAGCACACGAATGGATGTACTGCTGAACAAACCGCAATCAACTTCTTATCTATCAATCCTAAGCCTATCGCCTCTTTATCACTACTAGGAGAAGATAGAGTACCTATTTCTAAAAGACAACTCATACTAAGCAGCTATTCTACTATAGCAAGTGGACAGTTAACTAATAACTGGTATTATACAAAACAAGGAGTCTCCACACACTTTAGCACACAGGACAATCCTATATTAGAACTACCCCTAGATACTGGAGTATTTACGCTATCCGTGGTAGCAGAATCTGACAACTACTGTAGAGATACAGCCAATACTACTGTATCAGTAGTCCCAGATATTATAGCATTCATACCCAATGCGTTCACTCCGGATAATAAAGGTCCTGAATCCAATTCAGTATTTAGAGTTACCAGTGAACATGCTTCTAAATTTCATATTGAAATATTCAATAAATGGGGTCAAAAAGTATTCGCTACGGACAATATAGACGAGGCTTGGAATGGCACTTACCTCGGACAACACTGCCAAGATGGTGTATACATTTATGCTATAGAATTGGTAAATCATGCTGGATCACTTTATAAGTACCAAGGTACCGTCAATCTCCTCAGATAAACTACTTTTTATCACCCTATCATTTATCGGATATTATGTACCTTCGTACGCATATTACCACGTCAAGTGCAATTAGACAAAACTGCTGAAAATAAAGAGATAGCTAGCCGATATCGTCAACTTCTTAAGGCCTCTAAATGGTCCAGAGAAAAAGGTGATATTACTATTATACGCAAGGCCTTTGTGATGGCGGTAGATGCTCACAGTTCTATGCGGAGAAAGTCAGGTGAGCCCTATATTTATCATCCTATTGCTGTGGCCAAGATAGCTGCAGAAGAAATAGGTCTGGGGACCACATCTATAGTCTGTGCTCTATTGCATGACGTAGTAGAAGATACGGATATTACCCTTCAAGATATTGAATCTGTATTTGACTCTAAAGTTGCTAATATAATTGATGGCCTTACTAAGATAGCAGGAGTATTTGACACGAATTCTCCGCAAGCCGAAAACTTTCGTAAGATGCTGCTAACTATGGCAAACGATGTACGAGTGATCCTAATAAAGCTGTGTGACCGACTGCATAATATGCGAACACTCGAGCACATGAGTGATAAGGGGCAACTTAAAATAGCATCAGAGACCAGTTTTATATATGCTCCTTTAGCACACAGACTCGGTTTATATGCCATAAAAACAGAACTAGAAGACCTATCGCTTAAATACATACAACCAGCACTTTATCAAAATCTTAAACACAAATTAAACGCCACTAAAGAACAGAGAACAAGATACATACGCTCGTTTATAAAACCTATAAAAATAGAACTTGATGAACTTGGTGTAGAATATGAAATAAAAGGCCGATCTAAATCCATTTTTAGCATCTATAATAAGATGACCACTAAAAACCTGGAATTTGAAGATGTATACGATCTATTTGCAATACGCATAACACTAGACAGTGATCCAGAGGATGAGAAAATGGACTGCTGGAACGTCTACTCTATAATCACCAGTATATTCAAACCTAACCCAGAACGCATGAGAGACTGGATAAGTATCCCAAAAAGTAATGGATATGAAAGTCTACACGCAACAGTAATGGGACCTAAAGGTCAATGGGTAGAAGTACAGATACGATCCAGCCGAATGGATGCCATCGCAGAAAAAGGTTATGCAGCACATTGGAAGTATAAAGAAAATTCTAAAAATCAAACTACCAATAACCTAGATAACTGGTTGGCCCAAATCCGAGAAATCTTAGAAGATCAAGACGGAACAGCACTAGACTTTTTGGATGAATTCAAAATGAATCTCTATGCTAAAGAGGTTTTTGCTTTCACACCTAAAGGAATGATTAGAAAACTACCTAAAGGCGCTACTGCGTTAGATTTCGCATTTGATATCCATACAGAAGTAGGAGCAAAATGCTTAGGTGCTAAGGTAAATGGGAAGCTCGTACCACTCAGCTATCAAATAGAGAACGGCGACCAAATAGAAATACTTACTAGTGCAAAACAGAATCCTAATAAAGATTGGTTAAACTTCGTAAAAACATCCAAAGCAAAGACTAAAATTAAGCAAAGTTTAAAAGATGACAAACGTGTAATAGCATCTATAGGGAAAGAAGCTCTCAACCGTAAAATGCGAAACGCAGGTTTTCAATATACTGTAGATAACCTAAATAAAATAGTAGCATACTTTAGAGCTGAAGACGAACTAGAACTTACCTATCAGATAGGTACTGGAACTCTAGATAAAGAAAAAATAAAACTCAAAGAAATATTAGTAGAGAGTAAATCAGTACATAAACCGGGAAAAGAAAGAGAAGAATCACTAAACTTAAAGAAAAAAGCCTCGACGGAACTCCTTCTGGGAGATGCCACTATAGATTTAGATTATACTCTTGCACAATGCTGTAATCCAATACCCGGTGATCAGGTGGTAGGCTTTATCACAGTAGGTGGCGAGATAAAAGTACACCAAACCAGCTGTAAAAATGCACAAAATCTAATGGCCAAATATGGCTATCGTATTATAGAAGCACGATGGGGTGGAGACCCTCAAAAAGAAGAAGAATTTGAGGCAGCTTTGAAGATTTCTGGCATAGATTCGCTGGGATTAGTGAGTAAAGTTACCGACATTGTTTCCAAACAGTTGAAAGTAAACATGAAATCAATCAGTTTTGAATCTTTGGATGGAACATTCGTAGGCAAACTTAAACTACAAGTTCCTGATAAAGAGCACTTAGAACAACTTATGGCAGTACTTAAGAACATAGACCAACATATTAAAGTAACTAGAATAGACCTAGATAACATACCAAAATTAATTTAAAACACATGGATAACTCCACAGATATAAAAGAAGACGTAAAAAATCTGTTTACTTCTTATCTAGAAAAGAAAGGGCAGCGAAAGACCCCTGAGCGTTATGCTATTTTAGATGAGATATATAGCAATAAAAAGCATTTTGATGTGGATACATTATATATCCAAATGAAAAACAGAAACTACCACGTTAGTAGAGCTACTGTATATAACACCTTAGACCTACTTCAAGAGTGTGGGTTAGTTATAAAACATCAATTTGGGCAAAATATGGCCCAATTTGAGCAAGCCTATGGGTATAAACAACACGATCATATTATCTGTAATACTTGTGGTAAAGTTATGGAATTTTGTGACCCACGTATCCAACAAATCACTTCTAAAATGGCAGAATTACTCAATTTCGAAGTATCAAGACATTCATTAAACCTGTACGGAGTACCGCTCGTAGACGAACTCGGACTCTGTATGAACTGTGACAACCAAGTAAAAGTAGTAGAACAAAAATAGATGGTAGACGTATTATTAGGACTACAATGGGGAGACGAAGGAAAAGGTAAAATAGCCGATTACCTTACCCCAAAATATGATGTAGTAGCTCGTTTTCAAGGAGGACCAAATGCAGGTCACTCACTAGAATTTAACGGAATGAAGCATGTGCTCAACACTATTCCATCTGGAATATTCCATGACGGATGTACTAACATAATAGGAAATGGAGTAGTAATAGATCCCGTCCTTTTTATGGCTGAGATAGACCGCACAGTGGCTGCTGGGGCCAATGTAATGGAGAACTTAAGAATATCCTACAAAGCTCACGTCATCATGCCTACACATAAGATTCTAGATGCCGCTAGTGAATGGAGTAAAGGGGATAAAAAAATAGGCAGTACGCTCCGAGGTATAGGTCCCACTTACCGTGAAAAAATAGGCAGAGGAGGATTAAGGATAGGTGAATTGTTTGATCCTAACTTTGAGCAAAACTACCACGAAAAGAAAAAACGTTCGCTACAAATAGTAGAAACATTTGGTTTCACAGATTTCGATTTGCCAGCTATGGAAAAGGACTTTTTTGAAGCAGTAGAAAGATTAAGACAGTACCAATTTGTCAATAGTGAGTACCTCGTAAACGAGCATATAGTAAACGGCAGTAATATACTAGCAGAGGGAGCACAAGGCAGTATGCTTGACATCGACTTTGGCTCATATCCATTTGTCACTTCCAGTAATACTACGGTAGGTGGAGTATCTACAGGACTAGGTATAGCTCCTAAGCATATCAATAAAGTAAAAGGAATCTTCAAAGCATATTGTACTAGAGTAGGTAGCGGACCATTTCCATCAGAATTACACGATGATATGGGTGAGCATATACGTAAGGTAGGTAACGAATTTGGTGCCACTACGGGTAGACCACGTAGGACTGGATGGCTAGACCTCGTAGCTCTAAAATACGCTATAATGCTAAGCGGTGTAGACGAGCTGTGCATGATGAAGGCAGATTGCTTAAGTGGCATAGATGAGGTAATGGTAGGTACAAGCTACAAAGGTGATCTTATAGAAACTGATGAAGTTCCTTTTGACCTAAACGCAGATAATTTCAAATCAGTATACGAAGCTCATCCAGGATGGCATGAAGATATAACACAGTGTAAAACACACGATGCACTTCCAGAAACTTTCAAAAACTACATATCAAACATAGAACGTCAGATAAATACACCCATAAGTATTATATCTGTAGGACCGGGCAGAGATCAAACTATAGTTCACTCTAAGTAAGGAGTCCAGAGTGATTAGTAAGATTGACGTGCAAGCACGTCAATCCCAATTAACCAAGAACAACTAATAATTCGCAATTAAGATGAACGCATATATATTCCCTGGACAAGGAGCTCAATTCGTAGGTATGGGCAAAGAGCTTTATGATACCAACGAAGAGGCAAAAGCCCTTTTTGAGAAAG
>CAWVTM010000083.1:0-8177 GCA_963933305.1 uncultured bacterium | reverse complement strand
ATTCTAGTTATAAAATACAATAACTTTATACTACTTGGATTATTAATTTTAGTGAAAGTATTCATGATAATAATATTTTATACAAATATATAAATTATTTATTGATAAACAATAAATTTTTATCATAATACGATAAATTTATACCTATTGTCAATAATAAAATCACTAACAAAACCTAAACTGCATTGAAACGCAGTCTAAACAGACCGCTATCTCAGACGAGAACTAATCACCTTAAAACAGTATTATTTACTTACTAGATTAAGGCTCAAGTTTACATAAGGCATTGGGCTCAGGGTATTACTAAACGTATACGTCTGATCTCCGAAAAATCCTCTGTAAAAGTCTTTGTTACTTGTAGTCGTAAGGTCGTCTATAGTATACGAATAATTTAATATGGCTCCTGCCTGAATGCCCATCCATATGAAACCTTTCAGTTGTTTTTGATAATCTACCCTGACTCTAATCTCACTTCTTCTTAGCTCTAAATTTTGTGTATTGAATTCAGTGTCATTGAATTTAGTGTCATACAATCGGTACGAGGTTCCTTCTAGTTCGTACCCTGCAAGTACTATATTTCTAGCATCTATTTTTCTGCGGTAAAAGGCCTTAGCTGGAAACAGTATTTCTGTTCCCCACTTTCTGTTCTCTGCGGTATAATTATACATAAAAACAGGAATATAATTTAACTCACCTGCTCGGTATGTTCTAGACAATCCTAATCCCCACTGTAGTCTATCGTGCGGTCTTTTTCCCCAGATAGCCGTTCCTGAATATTTAGTGTTTCCTATATCTGGACCACTACCCGATGACCCAAACGTATAGTTCCCATTTTGCTCTGCCATCAGTTGAAGGATAAGAAAATTATATTCTCCTAGAGGCTTAAATAACGTCGTATTCAAGTTCATGCTCGTCAATCCGTCACTCAGCTCCTCTAACAGTAGATTATGGTCACCAGCATTGGCCAGTTGGTTAGTAGCTAGCCTTGATTGATTGAACCCTCCTCCTACTTGCCAAACAAACTTAGACTTAGATATCACAGGGATATTCGCATTTAGTCGTATCCCGTGGTAGTTGAGATCACTTTGGTCGTTTTGTGCCACATTATCGTCTGGCTTATATGCTCCTACGTTTGAAGTTTTTAATGTTCCATTTCCAGTCACATCGTACCCTAAGGAAAGAAATCTGTTCGGACTAAGATCAAATATTTTGGGGCTACAATACGTTTTTATTTCTCCTACATCCTCTACATCATCATACATACTGTAGTCCTCTTCTTCTTCCACGTAAGAAGAATCTATTTGAGAAAACCCTAACGCCGCAAAACTGGACACGAATAGGGTAAGGGCAAAACGCTTAAAAACTACTGTCATACCCTTAGTTTTTCTTCTTAATCTTTATTCTTTTCCATGTATCGGTTCTGCCTAACGCTTTCACACCGACATATCCTCTGATGTCTAGCACGTCATTTTCCATTGTGACTACACAACTGTAAAGACTTCCACTTTCAGGGTCATAAATAGTCCCTCCAGACCACTCTTTGCTTTCTGCGTCATACACGAAATCCTTTAGCATTCTGTATCCTCTGAGTGGCACATTTCTCATTTTTTCGTCTTCATTGTTTTTGTCTACTTTAGGCTTTTGCGTAGCAGGGTCTAGCGGCTCTCTTAGCCATACTATTTTACCATAATACTTAGAACCTATTTTCTCTATTTTCACTCTTGCCTTGCCATTGCTTGGCTCCCATAGCCCCATAATATCGTCACCTCCGTCTTGGACAGAAGCTGGATTAGAAGTGAAACTACTGATTGTAAAAAGCAGTGCTAGTACACCTATTAATGTGATGATTATTTTCATACTATTTATTTATTTTTTGTGATAGTTAATGCTAAACACCAATTCCATGTTTAGGTTTAAGTCGTCGTCTAAATCTTCTTTTATCGTTGCATCAGCTATGATGTAGCTTTTACCTTCAAAAAGTATAGCTTTCAGTTGTTCTTGTACATCGGCTACCTCTAAATCCACTTTGTCATTATTGTCTCCCACATTGGCAAAGGCTACATTTTGCATTGGGAAATTGTCTGAAAACACCTGTAGATTAATAGATTCCAATATGTTTAGGTTGCTCGTATCTATGGTTGCAGATGCGGAAGTTAAGGTCACGTCTACTATTTGTTCTTTCGTAATCCCGTTTTCCTTGATATACTCGGCTATGTTTGAGCTTATTTCTGCTTGGCACGTGTTGCTCCCTTCAAATAGAGGGCCGCTTGCTGTAAGCACAGTATTAATAGTAAATTCTTTGCTATTATTCGCTTCTGGTGAGCACGCTACAATGAGTGATAACAAGCTGAAACAAAGAATGGATGTTTGTAGTAATTTCATTTTTTATATTTAAATATACTGCCAAAAGTATACAATAAAAACCAAATGTTTGCAGTGAAAAATTGGGAAAGAATCTAGTTTGATTCCTTTGTAATAGACCTACGTCTTTTGTTTCTTCTTTTTCACACTGGGAAAAAGAATATTATTCAGTATCAATCTGTATCCAGGAGAATTAGGATGTAGAGCCAGATCTGTAGGTGGCTCTCCCACCATATGCTGATAGTCTTCTGGGTCATGCCCGCTGTAGAAGGTAAATTGCCCTTTGCCAAATGTACCGTGGATGTAGCGTGCTTCGTCTAGGCTTTTGTTCTCCCCCATGATAATGACCGTACTTTTTACTTGATTTTTATGAAATGCTGTGGTCTGCCCCATAAACCCCTTCACTATACGCTCGTGATTTTGAGTAAGGATAGTAGGTATAACATCCCACTTAGCACTAAACTCATTGAGTGCAAATAGGTCATTATCTTCACGCACACCTCTAGACCTAGGATCTACATCTATGCTACTCACCTCGTATTTCATAGGATTCATTTCTATTTTAAAATCCTTAAAAGCAAAACTTTTGTCATAATCTAAACCTGCTTGAGCTCCTTGCTGGATGGGATCTCCATCAAACATACGCTCACAGATATCTGTACCATCTGCCGCCATCGCTATATCATAACTATCTGTAGCACTGCACATAGCAAAAAGAAAACCTCCTCCAGCAGTGAAGTCCCTTATTTTTTTAGTGACTGCTAACTTTAGCTCACTCACTTTATTAAACCCATGCTTATCAGCCATGGCTTCTGCCTCTGCTACTTGCTGCTTATACCAATCTGCATTGCGGAAACTCGCATAAAACTTACCATACTGACCCGTAAAATCCTCGTGATGTAGGTGCAGCCAGTCATAGGTAGGAAGCTTGCCATCTAGCACTTCATCATCAAAAACAACATCATATGGTATCTCTGCATACGTGAGCACCATAGTCACTGCATCATCCCAAGGCTGTGCTGTCTTAGGCGAGTACACTGCTATTTTAGGCACTTTGAGTAGCTTTACTACATCTGCATTTACTGCTGGATTAGCTAGTTCATCTTTTATTCTATCCGCCTGGGCTTCACTCATAGTCGTAAATGAAACTCCTCTGAGCAGGCACTCTCGCTCTATATTCTCATAGTCATCCATAAGGAAGCTACCTCCTTTGTAATTTAATAACCACTCTACTTCCTTCTCCTGTCCTAGCACATAGTAGGATATTCCGTAGGCTTTTAAGTGATTTTTTTGAGTAGCATCCATCGGTATGAGTAGCTTATCTGCATATGCAGTATTCAGCTGGATACAGGCTATTAATAGGATTATTATTTTTTTCATTTCTATCTGTTATATAAAAGTAGTGGCTAACTTATGTCCCACTATAACGAGGATCAGACCCAATACATTACTAGCTAGCATATAACTGGCAAAAGACTTATAATCTGCATTTTGAAGTAGTTTAAAACTATCTAATCCAAAGCTAGAAAATGTAGTAAACCCTCCTAAAAAGCCGGTTATTAAGAGTAAGCTAAGTTTAGGTTGCTGTACAAGGTATACACTGAGTATCCCGATCAAAAAACAACCTATAAGGTTAACCGTAAGCGTACCGTACGGAAAACTAGTAGAGGCTATGCCACTGCTCAGCCACCATCTGCAGGCAGCACCTATTCCTCCTCCTATGAATACCCAAGCTACACTCATTTGAAAAACTCATACTCGTATATAAACTCTACCTCTAATTCTCCTTTACCATTGTACGTTAGCACATTATTCAGTAAGCCTTTAGGGGTATAAAAGTACAGTTGTGTTCTGTTTCGCGTATCTGTGGTCTTGGCTATTTTGTCATCTTCATTATACACATAGTAGGTCTGCACAAACTTTGGATTATCTCCGTATGTAGTATATGCCATTCCTAGCATTTCCCCTTTTTCTCCTCGCTCATAACTCACCATATCTATCACTTCTTCGCCTGCTAGAGCATTGGACATTTGCACTACATTATCCTCTTTGTCATACCGTATAATATTGCGTCTTAGGAGTTGTGTGCCGTCTGGCATTAGCTCGTAGGAGTAGGTACTATCTAACCTTCCTTTTCTATTCTTGAAATATTTAAAATCAGTATAAATCGTATCTCCAGTTTCTTGCAGATAGCTGATAGTACTTTCCGGATCTTCACTTTTTTTGGCGTAGATATACTCATTTCTGGCGAATAGCTTACCATCTCTAGTTAGTGTCATCTCCATCATGTTACCATCTATATAGGTGTACTGAAACTCCTCACTACTATTCCATCCTAAGCAGATAAGGTCTCGCTTGCTGTAGGTAAGCTTACCCGCCTCATTGTACTTTTTTATATCTAAAAGACAGCTATCTTTTTTATTGCTAAATGCGTGCACTAGCTGCTTTAGCCTCATCTCCTTCACATTAGCCTTTAGTAAGGCCTCTGTCTCATTGTCCTGAGCTAATGCAGAGATACAGAGTGTCACTAATAGTATACTTATTATTCCTTTCATTGCTTTTATTTCTTTCTGGTATAGCATACATCAGTTAATGTGCCATACTCTTCTTTTTGTAGTTTTATCTCACCAGCAAAGGCTATCATAGCTGCATTATCCGTACAATACTCAAACTTAGGGATGTGTGCCTTACCGTGCCTTTTAGTAGCTAAGGTGGACAAGGAGCGACGCAACTCACTATTGGCAGCTACTCCTCCTGCTATTCCTATTTCGGTTATACCCGTCTGATCCATGGCTTTCTCTAGCTTGGTGATTAGATAAGACACTATAGTATGCTGAATAGATGCACAGAGGTCAAAAATATTTTTTGAGATAAAGTCCTTATCCTTTCTTACTTCTTTTTGCAAAAAGTATAAAATCGAAGTCTTCAACCCCGAAAAACTGAAATCTAAAGCATCTACTTTGGGTGTATTGAATGTGAAAGATTTGGGATCTCCCTGCTCCGCTAGTCTATCTATTTGAGGACCCGCCGGATACGGTAGATTTAGCATTTTCCCTGCTTTGTCAAAAGCCTCACCAGCTGCATCATCTAACGTCTTACCCAGCACTTCTATATGATAATCAGGACCCACAGTAACTAACTGAGTGTGCCCTCCAGAGACCAGTAGGCACAAGAACGGCAAGCTAGGAATCTCTCCATCTATGAAGTGAGCAAGGACGTGTGCATCTATGTGATCTACATTCACATATGGTTTATCTACGGCCATGGCCAGACCCTTAGCAAAAGAGTGTCCTACCAGCAGTGAGCCCATAAGACCTGGGCCTTGGGTACAAGCTATCGCATCTACTTCTGCTAGTGTAATCCCTGCTTTTTGGAGCGAAATCTGTACAGTGGGCAGTATATTTTGCTGATGCTTTCTACTCGCCCACTCAGGCACTACTCCACCATACTCTTCATGTATCTGCTGAGATGCTACTACATTAGACTGGATCGTACCATTCTTCCATACAGAGGCTGAGGTATCGTCACAAGACGATTCTATTCCAAGTATAGTGAGATGTGAATTGTTCTTTGACTGTTCCAAAGTATGTTTGTACTCTTATATAAACGAAGTAATCTTCCGAGTTGTCAAAAATAGTGAAAATACCGCTCTTAACTTTAGCTATCCTCTTAGGGTTTGCACTGTTACTCCTAGCTACGGTACAGACTTCTTGGTTTAAGAATACAGCAGCAGACCAAGCGACTAAATACCTGAGCAAAGAACTGGGTGTAGCCGTCAGTATAGGCGACATAGAACTCTCTTATTTTGATGCACTTACTGCTTCAGAAGTATACTTAGAAGACCTCCAAGGAGATACTCTTTTCTATATCAAAAAACTACATGCTGATTATGACCTCTTCGCTATGACAGGAGAGATGATTAGTTTCGATAATGTAGCTCTGGAAGATGCCAAAGTATATATAGGTATCCCTAAAAACGAAAAAAGACTTAATCTTCAGTTTCTAATAGATTACCTCACGCCTCCTCCCTCGGGCAAACCACGATCTACACAGACTATTCTTTTTGATAAAATATCCCTAGAAAATGTACGTTTTCACTACTTCAATAAGAACTACACTCCACCAAGTAGGAGAGCCTTTGACGAAAACGACATGCTGTATACTTCGCTCTCTGGTCATCTACACGATTTTGAAATCATAAACGACTCACTTACTTTTATACTGGATGACATCAGCGGAAAAGAAAAGTCAGGACTAGACATACTCAACCTAACAGCTAAAACTATAATCAGCTCCACTACCATGGAGTTTACTGATTTAGAAATACGTACACCACAAAGCACTATTCACGATTACCTTAGGTTTGACTACAGCAGCTACGCTGACTTTTCTGATTTTATAGCCGTAGTGCAGGTAAAAGCAAATTTTAGTAAGACTTCTGTGCATACGGATGATTTAGCTCTTTTTTCTAAATCACTCTACTCCTTTGATGATACCTTCCAAGGAGAAGGAACAGTCAATGGCACCATAGAGCATCTTAAAAGTAAGGATATATTCCTCGGGATAGGTTCTCATACCAGCTTCTTAGGCTCTGCAGAGCTAGACGGTCTTCCTGATATATATACCACCCGACTGGATATAGATGCGAAGAAATTCACCACCAATAGCTTAGATTTAGCCAAACTGATACACCTAAACCCTGCACCAGAAGAGTTTACTCGATTAGGGAAATTAAGTTACGTAGGCACATTCTCCGGGTACTTAGATGATTTTAAAACCAAAGGTGAGGCCAATACTAGTATAGGAGATCTTGCTGTTAATATAGCCTACTCTCAAAAATTAGACAGCACGCCCTCCTACTCTGGTACTTTAAAGAGTGAAAATATTGACCTAAAATCACTGCTTGATGACGCACATTTTGGCACTACTTCATTTGACCTTGCTATAGACGGCAAAGGACTCTCTGCTAATACATTAGCTACTTCGCTGAGTGGCTCAGTCTATCATTTTGGCTATGCGGACTATGATTACAAAAACATCCGTGTAGATGGAAATGTAGCAGACAAACTCTTCAAAGGCGACTTTAAAGTAACAGATCCTAACTTTAATTTTGATTTTACAGGAATTCTAGATATACGGGATTCTTTACCTGCCATAGCTATACAAACCAATGTGACCGGCATAAACCTGCGAACAATTGGTATGGACAGCCTAGATAACTTCATACGTTTCAATGGAGATATCACTCTCACTGGCGACCACATAGATAATCTGAATGGATCTGTACTCTTAGACAGCTTTATACTGACCAGAGGCGGTCGTCAGTACACCATCAAAAATGTAGACCTCCTGGCCGAGCTGACAGCTACAGAAAAACACTATGCACTCACCTCTGATATAGCTACTGTGGATATAAAGGGTGATTTCCGACCCTCTGAGCTATCTGACATGTTAGCTTACATGCAGCATATTATATATCCTTCTACATGGACTAAACCAGAAGTAGAATTGCTATCCAAGGATATTAATATTGATATTGCCATCAATCAATATAACCCCATATTTAACGAGTATCTCAGTGGACTATATTTTGATAGTCTTGGATCCACTCTTAGTTATAATCAGCAAGAGGGTAAAATACGCTCTACTACTGAGCTCCTTAACTTTAAATATGATGTAATATCCTCGCCATCCATTTACGTAGATTTAAAAAATGGTGGCGATTTTACCCCTATTAATTTTGGCCTAAACACTGCAGGTTTACTTCAAAACGACAGCATACTCTTTGACGTGCTGAATGCCCATGGATATATAAA
>CAWVTM010000082.1:0-8244 GCA_963933305.1 uncultured bacterium | reverse complement strand
CATCCACATCCACTTGCACAGGAGACGTCATAGCTATAGACTCATTTTTATCATTCCCACCAAATATATAGCCTGCTAACTGACGGAACCCATTACTACTCATGTCATTATATGAAGTACTTTTAGATGTTATTCGAGCTACGTTTACAGATGGATAAAAACGAAGCTCAAAAGCTTCCTTAGTTTCTAAGACCTCATAAGGTTGAGTCTCTACGCTATTCGTGTTGTACTTCAAGTAATGCTGGACTACTACGAATGCTAAACCTAGAGTTCCTAATATGATAAGTGTTATCTTCATTATAGAAGAATAACACCTATGACTAATTATTGCTTTCTGACTATCGCAATTAACTACAATAAGTAAGGCGAAAAATTATACTCGTTAGCTCATCTAATATGCTCACATCTTCAAAGAATGACACCAAGAAACTACTGACGAAAACGGGCTCCTGAACCTCCTCGCCTTCATCCATTTTGGCAACTCTTGGGATACTAAATATTCGTAGTACCTACCCTTAATTAACACATACAAAATGACAAAACCTCGGATATAATCAACAGCCTTTTTTTGTACTTCCAATCCACTAAGCCTTACATAAAAACTGAATACTGAACATAGTACGGCGTACGTAAGTTCCCAAGGATTCGATTTTTCATATTCTAAATCTCCTTCACCACTGCAGGTCGTTGACTCAGCTCGTGATAGCAAATTCTATCTTTTACAAAATAATGGACCACCATACTTCTTCGAGTTTTCTCTTTATTGAGATGAGGCATTCCCCCGTGGAGTAGATTCGCATGCCAGATAAACACATCTCCTTTTTTAGCAGAAAGCACTTCAGCTTTTAATCCGTTTTCTTCGATAATACGTTGCTGATACTCTTCGTAATTTTTATTTGGATTAACCGCCAAGACAGGTCCAGTGGTATTACGCATAGCAGTATTTTCGGCATACGGCAACTTATGACTCCCTGGATAATAAAACAGAGGACCATTATCTTCATCTATATCATCTAAAGCTACCCATATAGCGATAAGTCCACCCTGCGGGTAGGTAGCCATATGTACACTATCACTATGAGCCGCTTGCTCACTACCGTACTGAAAATTGATACTTTGGAATGGTACTATCTTCTCTTGTGTCAAGCTCTCTAGTAATTCTCTTAGTGATGTATCATTTATAATTTCCTTAAGTGACGCTACTTTTTTATACGCAAAAAGCACCTTCTTCCCCGTATAGTTAAAGGCTACGTCACCACTGAATAATGCCAGTGCCAATGCCTCATTTATCCGATTTACAAAATCTATAGCGTAATGCTGCTCTAAGTGCAGATAGCCGTCTCTCTCCCACTTCTCATTAGAAGTAACTAGATTTGCTATCTGTGGTAGCTTATCAAAATGCTTAGTACTCAGACTTTGCCATACGAACCTTTTGATTCGATATTTTCTATACAGTGGCTTATTCCGTTTTAGATATTTATAGTTCCATAAATTACTCATAGCATACACCACCTTTAGTCTGCGGAGTATGCCTGTGTATTTATCATAAAACGCCACTTTATATCAATTCTATAATTTCTAATCCTTCGTTTTCAGCCACATAGTTTGGTAGGCTGCTTGTTATCATTTCTTCCAGCTTTTTTATGACACTTTCTTTCGCATAAAACTTAGTGTATATCAGTCCTACAGCTCTACCTGCATTATCCGCTCTAAAGGCTCGCAGATTATCTATAGACATATCATCTAGCTCTCCGGCTTCCCACTCCGGCATTATAGTAGCTCCGCCTTCTAAGTCTACTACTTTTTTTAAGGTATATAAGCTACCACTTTCGTAGTTAAGAGCGAGATGGTTTAGCTTATCGTCTGGCAGTGAGCACAGGTTTATAGTCTGTGTACGAAAGCAATTCCCTTCACTAAGTAGCCATAATTTGTCCGCCAGTAAATCATCTGCTTCCCACGAGTTTTTACCATAGGAAGGATGATTAGGATGAGCATATATCCTAAATTTTTCTACATACAGTTGCTTCTCTATTAATCCATTATTATGCAGTGGTGTACTCACAATGCCTACATCTAGTCTATTGTGCTCTAAGTCATCTACTATCTCATGAGTCAGCGCTTCTTTTATGCTTAGCTTCAAATCAGGATACTTCTGGGCTACCTGACTTATCAGCCTAGGCACTAGCGAATTCGCTATAGTAGGTAGCACTCCTATCTTGAGAGAACCGCTTACATCTCCTGTATGATCTTTTAGTATAGTCTCTATTTGTGCAGTTTCATTATAGATTACACGAGCTTGTTCTATTATCTTTTTCCCTATAGCAGTAGGTGCTATAGGCTGCTTACTTCTATCAAAAATAATAACGCCTAATTCCTCTTCTAACTTTTTCATCTGCATACTAAGTGTAGGCTGAGTGACGAAACTAGCTTCTGCAGCTTTTATAAAGTTGCGATGCTCATCCAGAGCTATGAGGTAATGTACTTGGATTAATGAGATATTTAGCATGTAACAAAGGTAGTTTTTTTACACCTCAGATATTGAACTCCCGAAGGACTTTAAACTAAAATAGAAATAAACTATATCATTCCTCTTAACCCATCTATCTTACCTCTTAAAACCTTAAAAAACTGATACCTCAACTTTTCGGACACTTCACTCAACAATATAGACTTCAGTCGTATCTGCTCTATCCAGCGATTACACTCTTCGGAAAAATGAGGACTGAAGGACATTAAGGAATTAAAAGAATTGAAACTTACGTAAGTATAAGTTCTTCCATCTTTAAAAGCTTGAATACAATTATTACTTAAGAATATATCACTTTGATACATCTCAAAGCGACTGGATATTGTCCCCTCTTTAGTCTGTGTCAACTTACGACCTAGCTGGGCTTCTTGCTCAAGTTTACTGAGTAAATACTCTATGTCATCACATACTTGATGAGCACTTTGTTGATCAACAAAAAGACCTGAATCTAAATAATACTGGACTTGCTTTATAGTACTATCTAATGTCTCTGGTGCCCAAATCTCTGTACTCGCTACACCGTGATAGTTTTGATAGATTCGATCTGTGATCTCTTCATACTCTCCCAGACTTTCATTAGCGTCGTACTTCTTGGTGGCAAAATCAGGAAGATTAA
The DNA here is from genome assembly GCA_963933305.1 of uncultured bacterium. Classification (GTDB taxonomy): domain Bacteria; phylum Bacteroidota; class Bacteroidia; order NS11-12g; family UBA9320; genus UBA9320. Next base: position 5,101 of record CAWVTM010000082.1, on the reverse strand, counting down.
GTACACTACGTTGCCAGAAGAAAAGCTTAAACCTGCTTAGGCTCTTAAACCCAAACTGTCTAAAATAGGGTAAGTCCATGGCAGTCATCACTATACGAGCATCTCCTGTCCCCAACGTACTCAGCATACTCAATTCCTGTTCTATAGCTGAAAGGTACTGTATGATGCTGAACCGATCCTTAAACATGCCATTGAACTGGAAAGGGACTAACCTCCCTTGATAATTGATAACAGAATCAAATGAGATATTAAATCGAAGACAAATTTTCTGTATCTCGTCAAAGGTCAGTGCCGTATCACCACGCATACGACGATAGGCAGCATCCACATTCACTCCTAAAAGTTCTGCTAGCTCTGCTGCCAGACTCTTAGCTCCCACACGCTCCTTACATTGGCTAATTAATATTGATTGACTCATTTTATCTGTTTTCACAAATATACGTACTAGTCTAATTTTATTTAATCAAATAATGCACATTTAATGCTTATTTATTCCAATTTAGATCTGCTCACGCAATATATCTAATTAATGGTATGACTATTCACTTAAACAATAGCTATTCTCAAACTGCACATTGACATTCGATTATAAAAGCGATTATTCTCGCCACACCTTTGAACTAACAAAATAAAATAATCCGTGAAACAATCAATTTTAACATTTGCTTTTACATTGGTATGCAGCCTACTAATGGCACAGACTAAACCTAAACTAGCAGTTATCAGTTTTGACGCCCTAGGAGCACAGCTAGATAAAGCTCAACTCACAGAACTGCTTCGTATAGAGATAAGCAAGCATGCAAAATACGAGATGATAGACCGCTATGAAATAGCCGAAATGCTCCAAAAAGCAGAAATAGAGCAGACCTCTTGTTTCAGTAAGACCTGCCTGAAAAAAGCAGGTACCACTCTAGAAGTAGACTATGTAATGAGTGGTAGTGCAGATATACTGGGAGATGCTCTCTTTATCAGGCTCCGTATGATAGACCTAGCAGGGAACACTATGAAAAAGGAAGTAGTTCGTGAATTCCTAAACATTCCAGAAAAAGCAAATACCATGATTAGTATCTGCGTGAATGAGCTACTGGATCTACCTAATGACGAACTCATAGTAAAGAGCTTAAGCAATAGAGACAGCTACGAGAGTGCAGTGAACAACCCGTATTACCAGACACTCAGTCTAGCCGGACCACGAATGGGCTATACCTTTTTTACAGGAGACATGGCAACCACTATACGTGCCCCAAAATCAGAGGGCGGCTATGATGGTTATCCAGCATTTTTTCAAATGGGATACCAATTTGAAAAACAATACTTAAACGAAGGAAAATGGCAAGCACTCTTCGAATTTATCCCAATGGTGAGCGGACTAGACCAAGGACTATTCGTACCCAGTTTCACTATAATGAATGGTATTAGAAACAACAAAAATGGACTGGAATTTGCCATAGGCCCTTCCGTAAATCTTAGCCGGGAAACTACCGCCTATGGTATAGGAGGCAACTGGATACGGAGTGAAGACATTGACTTAGTAAATACACCGTATAACCTGAGCACGCTAGATCGAAAAGATGTAATGGATAGCAGAGGTAGTGTAACCCTAAAAACCTACGTAGTGTTAGCTGCAGGATATTCACTGAAAAGTGGCAAGCTAAATATCCCAATCAATGTATATGTGATCCCCAGCAAGGACACTATCAGATATGGATTCTCATTTGGCTTTAATGTAAGGAAGTAGTTTCTAAAAAAACCGTAAAAGCCTAAGGGGCCACAAGTGAAAGCAGCTGCCCCTTACGATTTTAACACGTTCACAATTTAAATCTAATTCACCAAAATGACTCTAGGCTTAAACTCTCCACCTAGAAATCTAACCAGATACATCCCTTTAGAAACAGCCGCTACATCTAGTTGCTCACCTCCGCCTAACTGACCAGAAGCTACTACGCTACCATCATAACTAATCAGCTCTACTTGGTATGCCGTAACTGAGGTAAGTGACAGTACATCCGAAGCTGGATTAGGATAGAGTACGATCTCCTCAGTATTCAGCACTTTCACTCCTGCTAACTTCTCCTCTGCTCGCTGTACAGCTGCATAAGCATTCACCTTACCCCAGCCCCACTGCGTGCTGCCAGTTGAAGGAATTACTCCAGTCCTATTATCTTCTCTTGCTGTAGCTATTAAGATTTCTTTAGCTTCATTGTACCACAGATTAGGATTAGCCTCTAGCATAAGTGCTACCACACCTGCCGTGGCTGGACTACTCATACTCGTGCCACTTAGTCTAGAGAATGGATATGATTTCCCTTTGAAAGTAGTAGTCTCATCTATCGTGACATTAGCATCTGTGAATGAAGAGATACTGCTCATCACACTTACTCCAGGAGCAGACACATCTGGTTTTAATCGCTCATCTACAGTAGGACCAAAGCTGCTAAAATTAGCTCCAAAACCTCCTCCTATGACCACACCATTTCGGCTTATCTCACTCTGATGTGCTGCTACGGTAATCACAGATGCTGTACTCGCTGGCTCACCCAGACTATAGAGAGCATCTCCTGCTTCCCAGTTAGGAAACCACGCTGTGAATGGCATTCCCCAGTTACCTACATCTGTAGTCAGTTCTGTGACATTATAATAATGCACGCTTCCACTAGCAGCATACGATTTCAGTCCAATATTTAATGCCGTATTCTCGTTTTTTACTCTTAATCTAATATGTGGTTTATTATTAAGCGGATGCGGTGCGTCTATCTCCACATTATAAAATACAGTATCACTACCTACTACCAGAAAACTGTCTACATATCTACTATCATCCGTATAGTACAACGGTGATTTCAATACTAGGTTTTTATCATTAGTATATACCGTGATACCTGCTCCAAAGTTTTCATTTTCCTCTCCCCACATACTTATACTTTGACCCCAAAGATTAGTATTAGAAGATCTATAAAAATCTATTTTACTTTGCAATGTGTCATTCCTAAAAGTACGCTTGATATGAAAGGTTTCGTCTCCATTATTGCCTCCCGAAGTGACAAAAATAACCCCTTCCCCAGACAGCGTATTGATGGCTTCACTCACTAGCGATGTACCGTCTAATGGTCCTATATTATACAACCCCCAACTCATATTGATAACCAGACGCTTATTTCGGCTGACGGCTTCCGCTTGCATCCAGTTAAAAGCATCTATCACAGCTGCTTCATCTACTAAAAAAGTGACAAAAAGAAATTCTGCTTCGTATGCTACTCCCCTATGCTTAGTGCCACCTCCACTGCCACCAGCTATACCTGCCACATGCGTGCCGTGATAGGCATTGCCATATATATTAGCCGTATCACTACCTGCGGCTAGTAGCTCGTCTTCTCCTTGATATACTGTACCATACTCATATCCGGTAGGAGCAGGACCACTCTGCTTAAACTGATCCCAAGCAGCTACTATACGCGTATGCTGCAGTACCGTATCATAAAACATAGGATGTGTGTAGTCAAACCCCCAATCTGTCACTCCTATGATCACATCTTTTCCCGTGTACGGTAAGTTAAGTCCAATACCTGCCGTCACACTATCTGCTCGCATATCTGGGATAACGCGCACCAGATTAGGCTTCACTTTATTGGCTTTTTGCATGTACTGCACTCCTTTTCTATTGGCTAGAGTTTCAGCTTGTGCAGAGGTTAATCTGAGTGTGATGATATCGCCAGTTATAGAGCCTATACGTCCTCCAAGCTCAGCCACTACAGCTACGTCAAAATCTGCAGTCACTTTAGCTAAAAACCGTTGTGAAGCCTCAGGAGATTCTTCACTCTGCACTTGGCTAAAACCTAGTGTACTAAATAACAAGAATGATAGAATATATAATATACGTTGCATGGCTTCGAAGATAAATCATTTTTAGTGAGCGGGATTATTGAGTTTAACTTTATCCTATTCACCATTTTTTTTACATATTAGAATCAACAACTCTTAATAACCTATGCTATAAGTGTAATTTTATGATTATATAGAATTAAAATGATTACAAAACCACTTAGAACTTGGATAATACCTTTCGTTTAAAAAATACGTGTCCGCCTATGGAGGAATACCATACCCTTCGATGAACTCAGGGTGACAAGTATTGTGATTTTTCGCCTTTACAAACCTTCGATAAACTCAATTTATTTATATGACACTTAAAAACTAAATTGTATTACTATACAGATGCAATAAATGATCACGCATATAAGATTGAATATATTCGGCTAGACTTTTCACATCGTCCAAACTATGATTATTTAATGACTATCTCCCCCTTTATTACTAGAAAAATATGACCTCTTTCAGCCCTCGAAAAACGCTACTACTTTATCCACTACGCTGATATCCCTAAGCTTATGACCAAAGCCAGTAGTGGTATATAACGTAGCATTTTGCCAGAGAGTCTCTATTTTCTGTGCATGACGATAAGGAGCCTCCTTATCATCTGTATCATGTATAAGCAATGCTTCAGAAGTCTGGCTAGGAGCAAAACGTATAGTAGAATAGTAGCTCGACTCTAATCCAGCATAGGACATGAAATAGTCTTTTAGATTCTCCTTCACGCGAGGATGCGTCTTTAGTATACGTGCATAATCGTCTATGAACTCCGTAGCTTCTCCCGGAGTTCCAAGAAGTGCTACTTTGACTAGAGCCAGCTCTGGCTTCTCATGAAATAAGCACATCGTAGAAAACGCTCCTAGGCTATGAGCCAAAATGTACGTTACTTCATTATCGTGCATCATTTGCTCTACTAAGCGAGCATACATGGGCACGTTAAATATCTTTCCTTCCGAATTACCGTGGGCAGGAGCATCTATACTGATAATGGTGTACTTCTCCTTATCTAAGTTCTCTATGTACTTTTTCCACCTGAAAGTCTGACTCTGCCATCCATGTAGACATAGTATAGTCTGTGGGCCACGGCCCCATTTATACGTGGCAATCTTCTTTCCTTCAAAATGGGTAAATGAACGCTCACTCGAATCTAGGAACTTCTCTTGTATTGGCTTAAGCTTTACTGGAAATGGATAACAGAACAATAAAAATGCGTGCTTCCCTCCAGTCTTTTTGG
>CAWVTM010000081.1:0-8246 GCA_963933305.1 uncultured bacterium | reverse complement strand
TAACTAAGTCGCAGTATTTTTTCCCATTGTATGAGGAAATTCTGACAGAGTACGAATTACCGCTAGAGATAAAGTATCTATCTATAATAGAGTCTGGACTAAATCCACATGCACGATCAAGATGTGGTGCTGTAGGAGCGTGGCAGTTTATGCCTGCTACTGCTCGCATCTTTGATTTAAAAATGGATTATAATGTTGATGAACGTAGATCTTTAGATAAAAGCACTAGGGCTGCGTGTACGTATCTAAAGCAGATGTTTAATCAATACGATGATTGGTTAGTGGCACTAGCTTCTTACAATTGTGGGCCAGGAAACGTGCGTAAAGCTATGCGTCTTTCTGGGTCTAAGGACTTTTGGGGTATATACAAGTACCTACCTAGAGAGACTCAAAATTATGTACCAAAATTCATAGCTATGACCTATTTGATGAACTTTTATGACGAATATGGCATCGTACCATCTTCTGTTCAAGATTCTTTATACTCATCCGAACAAGTATATTGTAAAGATGGATATGATTTTGGGATAATAGCAGAGCGAATGGGCCTGTCTAATGATCAGTTACTGTCATTTAATCCGGAACTAAAAAGATCAAACATACCCTATAAAGGCGAAGGCTACTTGTTAAACGTACCTCAAAATAGTTCGTACCTGTATTATGAGAACGAAGAAGATATTGAGTCTAAATCACTCGTACGAGCAGAAGAGAAGCGAATAGCTGAAGCCAATAGACCTAAAGTAACTCATCACTATGTACAAAAGGGTGAATCACTTAATCTAATAGCTCGAAGAAGAGGAGTGACCGTTAGTCAATTGAGAATGTGGAATGGTATAAAAGGCAGCACTATATATCCAAAACAGAGGTTAAAAATATACAGATAATCAATATATTCGACCGTATGCTAAAGTCAATTTTCTATATATCAGCTGTCCTAGTAGTCCTTCAGAGTTGTACGCCATCTGATAAAGAGCGAAAATCATTGTTACCCATGAGTTCTGGTGAGCTCACGGAGCTGGTGCTGCTCACAGATGCAGCTAGCCTAGACAGTGCATATAAACTAGAGATAGAGTCTGTCTTTAGTAAGTCTATCATAGGTCAGCCTCCTCCCGGGGAACCCATGTTTAACGTACTATTTACAGATGAAAGTTTTTTTAGTGGCTACTTTAGAAAACACCTGAATATTATAGTGCTGGTCCACCGTGATAAAGCTGAAGGTCTAAAAAAAGTAATGAGTGAAAACTTAATCAATAAAATACTGGAAGTGCAGTCTTCCAAACCCGGTATTTTGGGAGTGAAACAAAGCGAACTCTATGCTCAAAATCAGAATGTCTTCTTTGTGCTAGCGGATAGTAAAACCGACATGCAGACAAAGTTAAAAGCAAAAAAAGATGAGATTTTAGCCATAGCTATACGCCAAGAAAATGAAGCCGGTAAACGGAAACTTCTGGGTACAAAAAGAGCTAAACAAGATGTTTTTTATCAGAAAAGTATAGCTAAACGCGGTTTTGGAGTGCGTAAGCCAGGATCGTATCGTGTGGCTATCGATAACAATGAATTTGCTTGGTTAAGAAAATCAAGTACCACTCAAGAAAAAGAGATGGGACTTTTACTTTTTGAGGCTCCATACGTAAGCAAAGATGATCTAACTACTGAAAACCTACTTAAAATAAGAAATTCGTACACTAAGAAATATATACCAGGTCAATATGATAGTAGTTATATGAAATATTCTACTGTTCTTTCTCCAGTGCGTATTAACCAGAACTTTAAATCAAAGTATGGTGTAGAAATCAATGGTTGGTGGGATGTAGAAGGTGACTTTATGGGAGGTCCTTCGTACATACGTGCTGTCGTAGATGAGAAAAATTCCAGAATAGTATTTGCTGAGGGTTTTTTATTCTATCCCAATGAAGATAAGGCTAAGCCACTAAGAGAGCTAAAAATCCTTGTAAATACGCTTTCTATAAAATGATAAACATAGAAATCTGGGCAAGTGGCAGCGGTACTAATGCTGATGTACTAATGCAGCACTTTTCAGGTGTAGATGATATAGCTATAGTTTCTATGGGGTGCAACAGGAGGGATGCAGGTGTTTTTGATATAGCTAAACGCAACCATATACCAAGCACATACTGGAGTAAGTCCAATTGGAATGCAGATACAATTTTAAAAGAACTAGCGGATAGACAGATAGATTACATCCTATTAGCAGGCTTTCTAAAACTAGTACCATCCGAAGTAACTAGAGCATATAAAGGTAAAATAGTCAATATACATCCAAGCGTCTTACCAGCATACGGAGGCAAAGAGATGTACGGTGAGCACGTGCACAATGCCGTACTAGCAAATAATGAAGAGTCTACTGGAATTACTATTCACGAAGTGAATGAGGAGTTTGATAAGGGAAAAGTGATAGCTCAGTACACGACTCTTCTTTCTCCTACTAAAGAAACGCTTGATTCTATTAAGTCCAAAATACAGCTACTGGAACATACCAATTTTGCCCCTACAGTAGACGCTTGGATTCGCTCTAAGACTTAATTATCTTAAACTCAGTTCTTCTATTTGTAGATCTACCACCTTTGGTGTCATTATCAGTTACAGGACTACCATCTCCATATCCTCGATAACTTAGTCTTTCTGCATCTACGCCGTTAGCTATTAGGTACTCATATACAGACTTAGCTCTATCATTAGATAATGTTAGATTATAAGCAGATGATCCCACATTATCTGTATGACCACCTATCTCTATATACACTGTACTGTTCTCTGTCATAAAACTACTAAGCTTTTCTAACTCAGTATTACTCTCAGACTTAAGGTCAAACTTATCTGTGTCAAAGAATATATTATTAAGAATAACAGTTTTACCTTCTTCTAGCCTATCTAAATCTATGTATATCTCAAACGGCTTATCGTTTGGCACATTAGGCATATCAAAATTCTCTGAGTGAAAAAGGTATCCTTTCTTATCTATAGTAAGTGCGTACTGCATATCTGCCTTAAGAGGTACTACGAAACTAGCTTTAGGGCCGTCTGCATAGGATATAGTACTTTTACTACCGTCTAATGGTGTAAGCACCACGCTAGCACTGAGTGGCTTTAGAGTAGCCGCATCTCTCACATATCCTCTAACATAACTTACTCGCTTAGCTCTTAGATTCTCTGGCAGCTGAAAGGTGTATATATCAAGTCCACCTTCGCCGTCTGGCATATTATCACTACTGTAGTAAGCACTACTGCCATCTCTGGTCACTATCATATTCCAATCGTATCCAGTAGTATTAATCGGATATCCTAGATTTTTAGGCGTATCCCACTCACCATCTGGCTGTAACCTAGTGATAAAGAGATCACTCTTACCCATCCCTGGATGCCCTTCTGAACTGAAGTATAACGTCACATTATCTGAGTGTATAAATGGAAACTGCTCGTCTTTACTAGTGTTAATATCACGACCTAGATTCACGGGGGCACTCCATCCTGAGTCACTAAACTCTGATTTCCATATATCTGTACCTCCAAAACCTCCAGGTCTATCACTTGTGAAATAAAGTACGCGACCATTGGAAGCTATACTCGGTTGAGATTCCCAGTACTTGGTATTGATAGGAGCCTGTAGGTTAAGTGGCTCTCCCCATATTCCATTTTTTTCTATAGTAAGCCAGATATCACACTGTCCTTTGCCACCTGATCTGCTGCACGAAGTGAAGAAAATATAGTGCCCATCTGCAGATACACTAAATGCTCCTTCATTTTCTACTGTATTGATAGGAGGTCCTAAATTTTTAATTTCATCCCAACCATCTTCATTTTTAGTAGCAAAGTAGAGGTCTTCATTTGGTCTTCTATCTGTTAGATCTCCAGTCCTTCTGGTTATATAGATCGTATTCTCATCTATAGAGAATGCTGGACTATACTCTTGCTCAGAGGTATTTATACTTTTACCCATATTGATAGGAGTGATGTCCACTGGATTTTTCACAGCTATTTTAGCAAAAGCTATATTACTCATCTTCATCTGTGCTTCTTTAGCGTAACTATCATTGGTACGGTTTACGTTTAGGAAGTTTCTATAAAAATACTCTGCAGAATCCAATGTACCTTCTTCGTGGTATATTTTTCCAAGTTCATAAAGAGCAAAATAGTGATCAGACTTAAGTTCTAAGAGCTTTTTGTACACACTAATAGCCTTTTTAGGCTCATTCTTTTTCTGGTACGTATTTCCTAGAGCATCGTAGGCATCTATAAATTCGGGAGCTTTCTTGATGGCTTGCTGAAACAACGTAATAGCTTCATTATACTCCCCATAGCCTTGCTTCTGTAGCCCCTTATTAAAGAACACTTGAGCTTTTTTAGGAATACTCCCTTGACCATTCACGGTATTAGCAGTACCACACGCTGCGAGCAGCAGACAAGATACTATCCAGATACCCACTTTACGTTTAATTTCTATCATATTCCAATACTTGTATATCAATGAGCTTGCCATTCTCTATGCCAAACTTCATCATTGTTCGTTTTTTATGAAAACCATGCATTCCTATAGCACCTGGATTGAAGTGAATTAACCCCAATTCTTTATCTCTAACTACTTTACATATATGTGAATGACCGCAGATGTATAGATCAGGCTTCACCTCTAGTAAACGTTCTTTTACTCCTTTCTCGTATCTCCCCGGGTATCCACCTATATGTGTAATATAAACAGTTAATCCTGCCACAGTGAAGTTAATCTCTTTTGGATAAATAGACCTTATGGTACTATTATCAATATTTCCATAGACTCCGCGTACCAGTTTCATTTTAGTGAGTGCATCACTTACAGCTAGATCTCCCCAGTCTCCAGCATGCCACACTTCATCGCAATCCGTTATATGCTTAGCTATTTCTGCACTTATAAAACTGTGCGTGTCAGATATGAGTAAAATACGTTTGATGGGGTAAAAATAAGTAGCTTTAAGCTATTATTCTTCAAAATCTGCGACCTTTGAAAACAATGTCAGTAAATATGATTTTACTTATCAGCATAGGTGCGGTAAGTTATCTCTCGTTTTCCAATAGAGGGCTTTTTGCCAAGCTACTTTTTAGTCCGTATCAGATAGAGCGAAGCAAGGAATGGTACCGTTTCTTAACCAGTGCCTGGTTACACGCAGACTTCAATCATTTATTCCTAAATCTGTTTGTACTCTGGGGTTTTGGCGGATTTGTAGAGAGTGTATTGGTAGCGTGGTATGGTACCGTTGGAATGGCCTATTATCTAGCACTTTTCATAGGATCTACGCTCATAGCTCATTTACCCGGATACCTTAAAAATAGAGATAACTATGCGTACTCTGCAGTAGGAGCAAGTGGTGGTGTATCTGGCATTTTATTCGCCAGTATTATGATACAGCCCTTGGAGAAGTTATGCTTGTATTTCGTCTTGTGCCTCCCAAGTGTACTTTTTGGGGTATTGTACCTCGGTTACTCTCAGTACATGAATAAGAAAGGAAATGATAACATAGGTCACGAGGCTCATATCTGGGGAGCCGTAGGCGGAATCTTCTTGATTATCGCATTCAGACCCTCTGTTCTTCCTAATTTCATTGCACAGCTCAGAGAAGTTCTCCCGTTTTAGAATCAAGAAAGCCACAGCTGTTAAAGCTGTGGCCTATATTACTTTGTTTTTTAGATTAATTTAAAACGGTAAATCGTCACTGTCTTCACTAGTGAAGCTCACTCCAGTGACATCATCTGTAGCAGCTGGTGGAGCCGATGCCGCTGGTGCATTTCCACCGCTTACTTTATCTATTTTCCAAGCTTTCACATCTGTATACCACCTTGAGTTATACTCACGACTTTCTATATTGATAGCTACTTTCACTTCATCTCCTTCCTTCAGTTCAGCTACTTTATCAGCCATATCCTGAAAACCTACTATTGAGATTTTCTTTGGATAGTTTTCTGATGTTTCTATTACGAAATCCTGCTTCTTCCAAGCACCTCTTGAGCTTTCGCCAGACTGCGGAACAAGTAATTGAACTACTTTCCCTTCGAGTATTAAATTTTCCATGATTTTTATACCACAAGGTTAATGGTAGTCAAGAGTTTAAACGACATTTGCTTCATCACAATTTTTAAACAAATTTTAGAATCTTGGAAATACTCATAGCATTTGGAATAGCTGCATTTTTTAGTTTTGTCGGATCGGTATTTTTAGGTTTAGTCAATGCTGCTGTTATAGATACTGCCATCACTAAGTCAGAAAAATCTGCTTTGTGGCTAGCCTTTGGCGGGGTTTTACCTGAAATACCATATACGTTGATAGCTATCTTAGGAACTTCATATGTGGGTGTATTAGAAAATTACAAATTGCATCTGAGCATAGGTATGGGCATTATTTTCATCTTAATGGGAACTAACTATGTTATGAAGAAAAGGAAAAAAGTTAAAATCGCTGAAGAAGCAAAAATTGGGGCTTTTTCTAATTTTGCGAAAGGATTCCTATTGGCTATAGCTAATCCTCAGCTTATTTTTTACTGGTCAGGTTACTTGATCTTGTTTCAAACAGGCACCTTTACAAACGGAAAACCTTTTTTTAGTTTCTCTGACTCTCCTTGGGACCCTACCAAGTGGAGTTTTGCACTAGGAGCTTCTGCTGGTGCATTTCTCATCCTATTTATTTATGTTAAACTAAGTACCATATATAAAGATCAACTCACTAAACTCATTGGAGACAAGTTTTCTAACATAATTGGGGCTCTGTTTATTGGAATAGGATTATTTACTATCATAAAAAATGTTATCTAGAACAGTACTTTTAATGCTTCTTGCGTTTTCATTCACTGTGAACGCTCAACTTTTCAATGCATTCAACTGGAAGCATCTAGGGCCATTTACTACACCTGAATCTACAGCTAATATAAATAACTGGACTGCCACGGGACAAGGATGGATAGAAGACCTACTTATCACGGATAAGTATTGGTATGCTGCCGCTATGACAGGAGGTGTATACAGAAGTAGAAATGAAGGTAGAACTTGGAAAAAAGTAGATAACGACTCAGTTCAACTAGGTACCTTATGTCTCTATGCACAAGAGGGTATAATCTACCGCGGTACTGGACGTACGCATCATGGTCAAGATTTTGGAACAGGGATACTTCAGTCTAAAAATAATGGTAGATCCTGGCAAAATACAGGCTTAGCATTTCAACACAATGAGCAAAAGATAGTTTGGGATATCAAAGGAGTTGGTAAACACCTTATGGCTGTTACCGATCAAGAAATATGGATAGGTAGAGCAGATGAATCTAAACAATGGAAAAAAGTATTCACTAAAGAGGGTGAAAATTTTCGCTCGATTATCTATGATGTGCAAGACGCTGCACATATACTGGCAGGAGGTAAGGAGTTATATGAAAGTACGGATAGTGGTAATTCATTTAATAGCATAACTGATAAACTTAGCCTAACCTCCACTGAAGAAGTAGAATTAGAACGAATTGCCATCTGTCAAGATCCAGTCACGAGTACTAGATGGCTCGCATTCTATGGAGCCAAGCGTAAAGGCTATGTAGATGAAAGTTTAGATAATGGTAAGACGTGGACTAATATCTATATGCATAAAAAGGTAGAACGTGCAGATAAACATCATACAGAAATATCACTAGTGCCTGGGATTCCCGGTGCAGTTATACTTGGTACATTTAGAGCGTATGTAAGCACAGATAGTGGTAAGACGTTTGAAACATCTACTATGCCTCTGAAAGACAATAAGCAATTTGCACATGATGATATACGCGAGATATATGCGTGTGAAGACGGTAACATCTTTTTAGCTACAGACGGGGGCGTATTCTTGAGTTCAGATGCAGGCTCTACATGGCAAAATAAAAGTGGAAAGGGACTCGTTGCACATCAAGTTTACGGACTTCATATACTCCCTGATAATAAAATAATAATTGGCTGTCAAGACCTCGGATATATGTACTGCAGTGCTAAGGAATGGAAACAATACGGCAGACATTATGGAGATGGTGGAGATGCTCTTTCTACTTCACAAGGGATGTATATAATCGTAGGTGGCAGAATACGTCTGATAGACTCTATATCCAGTACTCGGTTCAGTAATGCCCACCCAAATGATCGCTCTAATCCATTCGTGGCTTATTTTTATAGACACCCTACTGATACTTCAATGTTTTATTATGTAGGCAATAATATATGGAAAAATACAGACGGAAAATGGGAGGGAC
>CAWVTM010000080.1:0-8340 GCA_963933305.1 uncultured bacterium | reverse complement strand
GTGTTTTTATATGCAACAACTTTGAGTACGGTAGGTTCCCACCATTCTGTTCTTTCTTGGATAGTTCCACTTTGGTCTATTCTGCAGGTTATTCCAGTATTGGCACTACGCAGTACTTCTCTTCGGTTTTCTATAGCTCTTAGGCAGGCATAGTACATATGTTGCTTATAGCCATCTGTATCTTGCCACCAGCCGTCATTGGTTAGTACCAGAAGTATCTCAGCACCTCTTCGGGTGAAGTCCGCTACATGACCTGGGAACACGCTCTCATAGCATATCAGTGGAGCTACATCTGGCTTATCTCCTGCATCAAAGTTTTTTGGATATGGGTCTTTGCCTAGACTTCCGCTTATTCCACCCAGATCTAGTGCAAGGAAGTTTAAGAATGAAAGCACCTTTGGATACGGCATCTTCTCTGCACCGGGCACTAATTTTATCTTATGATACAAGTCTGTTTTCCCACTTGGACCTACTTCCATAGCAGTATTGTAGCTTTCGTAATACTGTCCTTGTGCTTCACGAGCTGTAGGTTGCATCTTCTCACCTTCAGCATACCAATTATAGGTAGATATTCCAGTGATAATATGGATCTGAGGATACTTTTTAGCGAAAGCTTTAAGGATTCGAACACTCTCAAAATTGTCCATCTGATCTTCATCCACATATTCTACTACAGCAGTCTCAGGCATTACTACGTATTCAGTCTTTGGAGTGATATCCTTCTCTGCCATGGCCAGCATTTTTTCGAGGTTACTTACTCTCTGATCATCTTGCCATTTGAGATTTGGATCTATGTTGGGTTGTACGAGGATGGTTTCGTATCCTTCTTTGTCTAAAGTTTGAGAGTTGATACTAGCTACATAAAAGGGAATAGAAATTAACATTGGCACGAGTACTACTAGTGCTGGTTTGATCCAAGCAGTCCATTTTTTCTCCGTCAATACTATAGTTTTAAATACCAATACATTGGCCCACAGTACCCAGAGACTTCCGCCCAGTGTTCCTGTGATTTCATACCATTGCACTACTTCATTGTGCTTCGCAAAGATATTGCCCAGTGTAAACCAAGGCCACGTAATCTGCCAGTTAAGGTGCAGATACTCAAAGGCTAACCAAAGCATTATAAATACAAAAAGTGCTTTGCTATCACTCATAGTTTTCCGAGCTTTGCGGTATCCCCACCAGGGGAGGTACATCACCGCTGCATTGGCGGCCATCATCACAAAGGTGATGAGTAAACTGTGGCTTATGCTGTTAGGTGCTTCGGCATAGTAGACCCACCACGAGAGTATGATATTCCAAAAAAGTAAAGCGGCATACATGATCCATCCACTTCTTTTGGTAGTATGTGTTTCTTTTTCTAATAAAAGTAGTGGTACAAATGCTACAAACCCTAAAAAGAACAAATCTCTGGGGGGCCAAGCTAGCCAGAATAAAATACCTGGTAATAGCGTGAGTAGTGTGAGTTTTAGTTTTCTATTTTTTATCATTACCTGCTACTAATAGTACAAATTCTCCTTTGGGTGTATTGGCTTCGAAATGTGCCAGTACTTCGGTCACACTTCCTCTTACGTATTCCTCAAATTTTTTGGTCAATTCTCTGCCGATTACGATTCCTCTTTCATCACCTAGCAGTTCTTTTATCATAATTAAAGTCTTCACTATACGGTGTGGACTTTCATAAAAAATAGTGGTCCTTTTTTCATCTGCTAGACTGAGTATCTTGGTTTGTTTGCCTTTTTTGTGTGGTAGAAATCCTTCATATACGAAGGTGTCACAAGGGAGTCCACTATTCACTAAAGCTACTATAGCAGCTACTGCTCCTGGCAGGGTAATTACATTGATTCCTGCTTGTACTGCTTCACGTATGAGTAAGAATCCAGGATCTGATATACCTGGCATACCTGCATCCGTACATACGGCAAATGTTTCTCCTGCTGTGAGTTTATCTATAACCATTTGCAAGTTTTTATGCTCATTGTGCTGGTGGTACGGGATGAGCTTTTTCTCTACTTGGTAGTGGTTTAGTAGTTTTTTAGTTTGTCTGGTATCTTCTGCCAGTATAGCATCTACCTGTGAGAGCACTTCTATGGCTCTGTAGGTGATGTCTCCCAGATTGCCTATTGGCGTGGGTACTATGTATAATGTTCCGCTCAAAATCCCCGCAAAAATAGTGAATCCCTCACTATGTCTTGGAACATCTTGACTAAGAATATTACACCCCAAAAATGACTCACAATGTGCGGTATCTTGGCTCTAGTAAAATTCAATAACGAGTGAAGCTTCTACCATCAATTGATGATGAAGTTTAGCTAATTTGAGATACGGTATTATGGCCTGCAAATCTGGGATTTAATCTAGGAAAATCACAATGCTCCTCGACTGTATCTGTTCTTTCCCAGCAGTCTACCCCGCTATCTGTATTTTAAAGAAGAGGAGTTCTTGTTGTTTTACAAGTCGTATGATGCAGGTTTTTTAGTCTGCAATGTGTACTAATGTATATTTCGGGTTATTATTGACAATGCTAAAGTTGCGATGTCTCCTATATTTCTGTTTATCCATCTTTGGATTATATCAAGTCTCTGCCCAAACCGTTCGTACAGTTACTTCACTCAGTGATGACCTAGAGGAAAATTCTGGGATGGTACACTATGGTAATGGAGTTCTCTATTTTATAAATGACAGCGGTAATGATCCCATACTGTATCGCTATGATACTGTTACGAATGCGTATAGCGAGTTCGAAATGCTAAACGCATCTAATGTAGACTGGGAAGATTTAGCCACGGATGACTTAGGGAATATCTACATTGGTGATTTTGGGAATAATAATAATAGGAGAAGAGACCTGAAGATCTATAAAGCAGTGAATCCAGAATCTGTATTTACCAATGAGTTATCGGTAGAGACCATTTCGTATACCTACGAGAATCAGACGCAGTTTCCTCCAGCTAATGAGCAGTTGTACTTTGACTGTGAAGCTATGATCTGGTATAAAGACAGTATTTATCTTTTTACTAAAAACAGAACCGAACCGTTTGATGGATGGTGCTATATGTATTCTTTGCCAGATGAGCCAGGAAGTTATGTGGCTAAGTTAATAGATAGTGTCCAGTTTTCCGCGTCAGATAGGAAGTCAGGTTGGATTACAGCAGCGGATATTTATATGGACACTCTTGCTCTGCTCAGTAGCGGTAAAGTACATTTGACTAAAATAAGTGCTGCGAATACTCTGCTAAAAGGGGAATGGGTGACACATTCTGTTGGCTTTTCACAGAAGGAAGCAGTGGCTTTTGCCAATGGACAGGAGATTTTTATATCAGACGAACTCAATGTAATCGGGCAAAACTTATACTTACTAGATACTAGAAGACGAGGTGCTAATGTGAATGTACTCTCTGCCAGAAAATTTGATGTTTCTCAGACCTCTAGTTCACTGCATATCAAATTAAAAAAGAGAAGAAAGGCTAAAGTTTACGTATTTTCAGTAATGGGTCCAGAGATATTATCTATGACTTTTGATAATAAACTAACTATTTCAGGGGTCGATTTGCCCGCTGGTACTTACGTGATTCAGTTATTGATAGACGGCGAGAGTTATGATTTTAAGTGGGCTAAAACAGAATAATATAGCACCTTTGCACTAAGTCAAATGCGTATACTCACACTCTTATTATCCATTCCTATTTACTTGTCATTTATGTCAGAAGAACCGAGCTTTAAAGATCTACAGCTTGAGTATTCTACTGTTTTTGAGGCGTACAGAGATAAGGGGGAAGAAGCCTATGCGAAGCTGAGAGCTCAGGGGGTTAATCATTTTAATTGTGATATATTCCTGCGTGCATTCAAGTTTGAGGAGGACTTAGAAGTCTGGGCTAAAAACAAAGAAGACTCCGTCTATAAACTTATAACTACGTATAAGTTTTGTGAAAATGTGGGAGAGCTAGGTCCAAAGCGTAAGGAGGGTGATAGACAAATACCAGAGGGCTTTTATAATATTAGTAAATTCAATCCCACGAGTGCTTATTTTTTATCGCTTAAGGTGAATTACCCCAATGCCAGTGACTCTGCACTTTCAGACAGGTTTGCTCCTGGCGGCATGATATTCATCCATGGGGGTTGCAATACGATTGGCTGTATACCCATCACAGACCAGTGGATTAAGGAATTATATGTTTTTTGTGTAGAAGCATCTGTTCAGGATGCGGAAGGTATTCCCGTTCACATTTTTCCAGCTCGCCTTACAGAGGAGAATATGGAGTTGCTCGCTAAGCAATACGATAGCGAGTTGGTGTCTTTTTGGAAACAACTTCAAAAAGGGTATGACCTCTTCGAAGAAAGTAAAGAGTTGCCACGAATAGTAGTGAGTCCTAGAGGGGAGTATTTTTGCTTTAAAGGGTAAGATTAACATAAGTCTAAGTTTAAGAATCTAATCCTAAGCTTAAGATAAAAGAAAGGAATGGCTAGTAGCTTTATTTAAATAGATAGATTCGTAAATGACTCAAGGTAGGAATAATCGGGTAGTATTAATTTAAAAAAAACAGGTATGCTTACTCATCGATACTACTGGTGTCTTTGATTAGTGGAGAAATAAAAACTACGGTATATTCTCCTCGAACCTATTGGAGTTTGAAATTCGAAATTCTTCATTTGCAACTCAAAACTTCCTACGGTCTGTACCCACTTTTCTGAAATATGGCTTGGTGGTTTTTCTCAGTTAACAAATCTTGGATGGTCAGACTAGGATTAGCGGCCATATACTTGCGTACTATCTGCCAGCCGATCCACGCACCGGTTCGTGGAGCACTATCATTGCCAAAAGGTGTGGTAAATGGTCCGTCATTGAAGTAGTGCTTTTGGTATTGATTTTTGTCAGAACTGAAGAGGATGTCTTCCTGCACTAAGTACTTCCACATGTTTTCTTCTTGGTCTACACACCACTCTATCTGACCTCGCGTGTAGTTGATTTTTAGGCTATCATGTGAAGTGGGGAGCAGTAGGTCTAGGAGGTAGAGTTTTTTTCCTTCGTATACGGCCTTTTCTATGAACTTAGTATCGCTATGAGCAGGTACTTTATAGTCTGCATAGGTCTGTATGCAGTTAGGCACTATACGGTATGGCTCAAACTTTCGAACCCTATATAAAGGGAAGTTCTCTGGATTTAACATGCCATATACTTCAAAGTCTGACCCGAGATACATATCTAATCCTACCCCAAAAGACGTATGAACTTGGTCATATACAGCACCGTACTGGAAGGTAGATATAAAGGTAGTCACATTACGTATGCTATCCTCAGGGAAGTAGTACGCTATGTACTTGCTTGCTTTTTCTAGCCCTTTTTGATACGAGCTAAAATCCTTAAAATGAGACTGCACTATACCATAAAGTGAGTCCATATCTCTATGACTGATATACTTGTATATTTCTACAGCTATATCTGTATCATTAGCACCCTGTCTTTGCACATTAGCAGCTATTATATCATTCACATATACAGGATAAAAATCAGGATGTTTTTGGCTAAGTTTCAGGATCTCATCCACGCTGGTACTAGAAAATAGATCTTGCTCAAAACGAGTAATCTCCATATCTAGGGTTGTGTCAGAGAGGTTTTTAACATACTGACTCTCACCACACCCCGCTAGTGAAATAACCAGGATAGAAAGTATGTACATGTTGTGCAGTAGTTTAGTTTTATTTAGCATAAACTTGTGTAAAATTTCTAAAATATGAATATTAAATTAAAGAACATCGCAATACTAGTACTAGGTATGGTTATTACACAAGTATCTTTTGCACAGGGAGAGTTTAGATTTGGACTAAAGGGTCAGGCCAATATGAGCTGGTTAGGGAATACCAGTAGAACAATAGAAAATGATGGAGTGCAACTTGGGTTTGCTTATGGTATTATGGGAGATTATTATTTCAAGCCTAATTATGGTGTATCTGCTGAGATTCTTCTATCTACTGTGAAAAGTAAATTTAACCTTACGTCAGCACAATCTTTTACTGGAGATACTGCAGGCACGGTACTCACAGATCTCAACTATGAGTATAACATACAGTATCTAGAGATACCTGTAAGTATTAAGTTTAGAACTAAAGAAATTGGCAATATGACCTATTGGGGGAATTTCGGTTTCTCACCAGGATTTGCTATGAGTGCTCGTACCTCTATCACTAGCGCAAGCCTGCCAAAGAGTATAGCAGATCGAAATCCTACAGATTATAAAGTAAATGATGTAGAGGGCGATGCCTTCTCTGTCAGTGACTTTGATGATAAAGTGTTTTTACTTCGTTTTCCGCTGATCATAGGGGGTGGAGTAGAGTATAAAATGGCTGGTAGCACCTCACTGCAAGGTGGTATCCGTTTTGCCAATACATTCACAGACATATTTGTAAAGGATAAAACCTCAGATGCTAAAAACAACTACTTCGCACTATCTGTTGGAGTATTGTTTTAAGACATTAACTTACAGAAATTTAAAATGCAAATAGCCTTAGCTCAACTGAACTATATCATAGGAGATGTGGAGGGGAATACCTCTAAAATTATAGGTGAAATACATAAGGCGAAAGCTACTAAAGTGGATATAGTAGTATTCTCAGAGCTAGCCATTTGTGGATACCCACCCAAAGACTTACTCGATTACCCTAGTTTTATAGAACGCTGTGAGGTGGGCTTAGCACTCATATGTGCAGAGACAGACGGTATAGCCGTGATCGTAGGTGGTCCGGCTTGGAGTAATTTGCAAAAAGGCAAGAAACTGTATAACTCAGCATTTTTCTATGCAGATAAAAAATTGCTACGTAGGATAGACAAAACACTTTTACCTACCTATGACATTTTTGATGAGTACCGTTACTTTCAGCCCAATGAGGTTTTTGAGTGTGTAGAGTACAAAGGGGAGCGTATTGCAGTGACTGTATGTGAAGATCTCTGGAATCTAGATGATGAGAAACTCTATAAAGTGACTCCTATGGACGAGCTTATCGGGCAGAAGCCAAGTGTAATGATTAATCTGAGCGGATCGCCCTATAGTTATAATCACGTAGAGAAACGAAGAACCCGGATGCAGCTCAATGCTAAGACCTACGGAATTCCGTTGTTTTATGTAAATCAAGTAGGAGGGAATACGGATATTCTTTTTGACGGTGGATCTATGTTTATCAATAGGATGGGAGAGATAGCAGAGGAGTGTGAGTTTTATAAGGAAGACTTCAAGGTGATAAAGTGGGACAGTAGCAATATCTACGAAGATAATCACCAAGACTATTATGACTACGACATAGGCTTGATACACGATGCACTGGTGATGGGTGTGCGGGATTACTTTGCCAAAGTAGGATTTAAAAAAGCAGTGATAGGCAGTAGTGGAGGTATAGATAGTGCTGTGGTACATGCCATAGCTGCGGAAGCTCTCGGAGCGGAAAATGTAAAAGCCATCACCATGCCGAGTAAGTATAGTAGCATGGGTTCTGTGGACGATGCTAAGAAGCTTGCAGAGAACCTTGGCTCGCCCTTCAGTAATATTGCCATAAAAAACGTGTTTGATAGCTTTATAGATACACTCGCTGAAGAATTTGAAGGGAAAAACCCGAATGTGACAGAAGAAAACCTGCAAGCTCGAAGTCGTGGGATTATACTAATGGCGTATAGCAATAAGTTTGGCAATATGGTGCTCAATACGAGTAACAAAAGTGAAAGTGCTGTAGGTTATAGTACACTCTACGGTGATATGTGTGGCGGCTTATCTGTGATAGGGGATCTCTATAAGGAGCAGGTATATGATCTTGCTAGATTTATCAATCGCTATGGAGAAGTGATACCTTATGAAATCATAACTAAAGAACCGAGTGCAGAATTACGACCAGACCAAAAGGACAGTGATTCTCTTCCGCCATATCCTATCTTGGATAAGATACTCTTCCATTATATAGAGGGAAAGAAAGGTTGGAAAGAGATAGTAGCTTTGCAAGAAGAAGGACTCACTGAAGACTTAGTACGTAAAATAGTGCGTATGGTAGACCGCAATGAGTACAAGCGTTTCCAAGCATCACCTACACTGCGTATCAGTCATAAGGCCTTTGGCTTTGGCAGACGTATGCCAATTGTGGCGAGATATAACAATTAGGTTCTATAGGCTATTACTCATTACTACTGTGTCTTCTGGTATGCTTTGCTAAGGTTCATTCCGTATCCAAAAGATTATTAGTGACGTTATCTCTAGCATTTGATTCTTGTAAGTTCATTTTTCTCTCATTCAAAGAAACTATAGTATACATTACTAGTCTTGGAAAATATCTAAATACCCACTCTGTTATTTTGCCAAAAAC
>CAWVTM010000079.1:0-8423 GCA_963933305.1 uncultured bacterium | reverse complement strand
TTATAGACCAATAAACATAAGTAGAGCTGACAGTGGATATGCTGTATTAATGGAAAGAGTAAGCTAAGCCTATGGGCAAAAAAAAAGCATTTGCACTACGTGTGGACGAAAAGATGTTAGCCGCCTTAGAAAAATGGGCTGCTGATGAGTTTAGAAGTACCAATGGCCAAATAGAGTACCTTCTGAATGAAGCTTTGAAAAAAGCAAAGCGACAGCCTAATAAAGATTAGCGTCGCTGCTTAGTATTAAAAAGACCTTCTTGCCTTCCTTTCTTCTTCTTTCCTGCTTTACGATGATTATATCCCTCTAAGTCGTCTTGCATAGCAGCACAATGCTTTGCTTTACAGGCTGAAACTCCAGAGAGTAAAAACAGTCCAAGAGATAGGAAAATAATATACTTCTTCATTGATACAAAGGTAACGAGACTCGCCCATAAACTAGTGCACAAAAAAAAGCTGTGAGAAACTAATCCCACAGCTTACTGTTTCACAATTGCTCTATTGCGATATTTTTATTTAGTACCTTTTAGTTTGATATCAAACTGTATAGCATCGTCTATCATGTACTCTCCAAGATTTTTGAAAAAGTTACCGCTATTAAAAGTAATCCCCCATAGCGTTCTATCTATAGAAAACGATGCAGTAGCTACTGCATCGCCATTATCTTCTTGAAAGAAATAAGGCACGGTGATAGATTTAGTAGTTTCCTTTATAGTAAGGTTACCAGTAAGACTATCGGCTGTTGCTGCTGTAATTGTAAAATTAGCATTCGGATACTTTTCAGTTTCGAAGAAATCTCCAGTACTCAAATGTCCTACTAATTTGGCTTTAGTCTCTGCATCCATCCCTTCATCTGCTACACTCATAGATGTAAGATCGATAGAAAAGTTACCTGCAGTGAGTGCTCCATTCTCCGCTGAGATAGAACCTTCGGTGATAGCTACACTACCCGTATGAGAATCTCCGGTAGGCTTAGTTCCTTTCCATACTACAGTACTTTGGTCTGCTGCTATCGTATACGTCTCATTGGTAGAAGAGGCCTCTGCTGCTTCATTTGCGTCACCTACCTCTGTAGATGCACTTGGACTTCCGCAGGCTACAAATAATGCTGCGATGATGGTTAGTAAAAATACGTTTTTCATTGTTATTGTTTTTATATTGATGATTTGCATGTACAAACATCTATTTTCAGAATTAGTTTTAGAATACGGAATACTTTTTGGTTAATCTTTATAAACTTGCACTCAATCTTATCAATGAAATTAATCGCCTTTTATCTTTTTCTATTTTCTTCTTTTACAAGCGTTGCCCAGATTAAGGTCGTCAATAAATATCTACGAGGAGTACGAGGCGTTGAACTCTATAACGGGTCTACTTACCTGGCTACTTCATTAGACAATGGTGAGATAAAAATAGACACTTCCAAAATAGGCAATGCTACCTGGACTTTAAAACACCAATATTTTTATCCGAAAAAAATAAAAAAACAAGACTTGAGATTGAGTTCTACTATTTTACTCATAGAGAAGACCAATAGCTTTAAGCCTGTGCTGATTACACCAGGACGCAGAGCTACATTAAGTAATGAGATCGCGTCTAAAGTACATACTATATCAGCTAAAAAGATATCTCTTCTTCAGCCACAGACTACTGCAGATCTCATAGGAATAGATAATAAGGTGTACATCCAGAAAAGTCAACAAGGAGGAGGTAGTCCTATGATGCGTGGATTCGCTACCAGTAGAATATTGCTAGTGATGGATGATGTACGCATGAATACCGCCATATTTAGGGAGGGAAATGTCCAAAACGTGATTTCCATAGATCCATTTACCATAGAAAGTACCGATATTATTTTTGGGCCTGCTAGCCAGTTCTATGGCAGTGACGCCATAGGCGGTGTTCTTAGTTTTAACAGTAAAAAACCAGATTTTGCTGAAACGGATTCAGTGGTTTATTCTGGCAATCTGGACTTGAGGTATGGCTCTGCCAGTAATGAAAAGACGTATCACGTAGATTTCGGTGTCGGCGGAAAGAGGTTCGCATCATTTACAAGCTTCAGTTTTAGTGATTTTGGTGACTTAGAAATGGGAAGCAATGGCCCGGAGGAGTACCAGAGACCAGACTATATACTTAATCTTGAAAATGGAGATAGTACCATCGTTAATCCAAACAAAGACCTTCAGGTTTTTAGTGGATACCGACAGTTTAACTTTTTAGAAAAAATATCCTTTAAGGCCAATAAAAATACTATTCTAAATTATGGGCTATATTTTAGTAATACATCGGATATACCAAGATATGATAGATTGATAGTCCGTAATAAACGTAATGAGTTAATCAATGGTGATTGGTACTACGGACCACAAAGGTGGCTTATGCATAAACTCAATCTGAAATCTACCAAAAAGACAGTCATCAGTGACAGTCTAGAAGTAAGTCTGGCCTATCAAAACTTCAAAGAAAGCAGAAATGACAGAAAAGTAGGTCGTACAGAACTAAGGATTAGGACAGAAGAAGTAGATGCATTAAGCGGTAATATAGACCTGCAGAAAAGATTATCTAGGAAGACTAAACTCAGCTATGGAGCAGAGTATATCTATAATCTTGTAGGTAGTGTCGGACAAATCAGGAATATAGAGAATGGAGGACTAAAGCCAACTTCCTCACGCTATCCAGACGGCAGTACTTGGACCTCCTCTGGAGTATATGCAAACCTGACCAATAGATGGAATATAAGACACCGTACAGAAGGTGGTCTAAGAGTTAATAGAGTTGCAGTAGCTGGAGAGTTTGACAGCAGTTATAATCTCCCTAATCCTATTTTTAATACTGATAACACTGCGATCACAGGTTCTATATCTCACCTATACTCCCTAAAGAATGGTACTCTAGGAGTGGTAGCTTCTACTGCATTTAGATCTCCCAATATAGACGATATAGGAAAAGTGTTTGACAGAAGTCCGAATACGGTGATAATACCAAATATCGATCTAAAGCCTGAGTATGCCTACAATGGAGAAATAAATGGAACCTATACATTTTGGGACAAACTACAGTTAGAAGCTTCTCTATTTTACACCTATCTAAATCAAGCTATTAGTATTTCAAATAGTTTGCTTAATGGACGAGACAGTATTGATTATGACGGCACTATGAGTCAAGTGCAAACCCTAGTAAATCAAGACTACGCAATCATCTCAGGAACACAGCTTTCTGCTAGATATAAGTTAAATGAGCATTTTGAAGCCCGAAGTAGCTACACTATTCTTAAAAATAGTACAAGTAACAGTGAACCCATAAGACATATTACTCCAAATTTTGGTGGAACAAGTATTTATTTAACCCTCAATAAGTTCAATCTTTCACTTGCAAGTGCCTATAATCAGGAGTTTACATTTGATAATTTTGCCCCAGGAGAGAAGAATGATGCCTTCCTTTATACTCAGGATGAGAATGGAAACCCGTACTCACCTGGTTGGATAATTTTCAATGTAAATAGCTCTTATCGTATTACCGAAAAAATTAAGTTCACTTTAGGGATAGACAACCTTTTAGACAAACGTTATAGACCTTATAGTTCAGGTATAACATCGTCTGGACGTAATATTCACATTGCATTTCATGCTAATATTTAGGACAAAAAAAAGACTGCCAAAGCAGTCTTTTTAAATTACAAATCCTAAATCCTTATTTTTTATTAGGCTTAGAAATGCTATCTCGCATATCTGTATCTGCTTCTATATTCTTCATTTTGTAGTAATCCATTATTCCTAGATTACCATTTCTGAATGCTTCTGCCATTGCTTTTGGAATTTCTGCTTCTGCTAAGATAACTGACGCTCTTGCATCTTGTGCCTTAGCTTTCATTTCTTGCTCCTCTGCCACTGCCATAGCTCTACGCTCTTCTGCTTTCGCATTAGCTACTTTAAGATCTGCCTCTGCTTGATCTGTCTGTAACTCAGCCCCTATATTTTTACCTATATCTATATCTGCTATATCTATAGACAAGATTTCAAAAGCCGTTCCTGCATCTAACCCTTTAGCCAGTATTGTCTTAGAAATCGTATCTGGATTTTCTAGTACAGCTTTATGGCTTGAAGCAGAACCTATAGTGGTCACTATGCCCTCTCCTACTCTAGCCAAAATAGTATCTTCCCCTGCACCACCTACTAACTGTGCGATATTAGCTCTTACAGTGACTTTAGCTTTTGCTATAAGTTGTATCCCATCCTTAGCAACTGCAGCAACCGGAGGAGTATTAATTACGCGTGGATTTACAGATAACTGCACTGCATCTGCCACATCTCTACCTGCTAAATCTATAGCTGCCGCCATATTAAAGCCTAGAGGAATATTAGCTTTATCAGCTGATATCAGTGCTTTTACTACATTATTTACATTACCCCCAGCCATATAGTGAGTTTCTAAATCATTGGCAGTTACAGGAATCCCCGCTTTATTACCATTGATAAGTGCGTTTACGATAAGTGACGGTGGTACTTTTCGTATTCTCATGAAGATAAGTTGAAGAATACTTACGCTCTTACCTGATATAGATACCTGAGCGGTAATCCATAGGCCTAACGGAACAAAGTAAAAAAAGATGAGGAGTAAGACTACTCCGACGATAATAATTGGTAAAATTCCTTCCATATTGATTTTATTTATTTAAGCATTAATTTGTTTAACAGAAACTCTGTTTTGCACTCGTTTGACCACTTCTATTGGCACATTAGCAAGAAGGAAACCTCCTTCTGTATGTACTTCCATTTTTTGCCCATTGAGCAAGGCTGATCCGGCTGGCCTTAGAGCACTTAAGGTAGTTCCGACATCTCCTACATCCACTTTTAATAAGTGAATATTATTAGCTTTCCCATCTATCACCCTTTTAGTAGCAAACCTATTCCAAGCTCCATTTCTAAAAGCTAAAAAAATAGCAACAGATAATATTAGTATAGTGAAAACAACTGCTGTAAACCCGTATGAATGACCAAAATCACTGTAAGCAAAGTAAACTCCTAGAGATATCATCACTCCCCCTATTATACCGACTACAAGACCTGGAGTAATAAAAATTTCTACTAGTACAAGTACTATTCCGAAGACTAAAAGCCCTATAATTAGTGATAGTGTCATGAGTTATTTTCAAAGTTAACACAAATTACAAAATACAGCTCATAAATTATTTAGCTGTAATAGTAACGCGGTTTCTAGCTCATCTCAGCATATGCAGCTACAGGTATACAACTGCAAACAAGATTTCTATCTCCATAAGTATCATCTACTCTCCCTACACTAGGCCAAAACTTATTAGCTAAAACATAAGGTGCAGGATACACTGCTTTTTCACGAGAGTAAGGTCTATCCCACTCGCCTCCTATTACAGACACTGCCGTATGTGGGGCATTTTTAAGCACATTATTCTCCTTATCAGCAAATCCGTTTTCTATTTCTGCTATCTCTTGACGGATACTTAGTAGTGCGTCACAAAATCTATCTAGCTCTGCTTTACTCTCGCTCTCCGTAGGTTCTATCATGAGCGTACCAGCTATAGGGAAACTGACAGTAGGTGCATGAAAACCATAATCAATAAGCCTCTTAGCTATATCCTGCACCTCTACTCCAGAAGTAATTTTAAGAGGCCGAGGATCCATTATCATTTCGTGAGCCACTGTACCATTTTGCCCAGTATAAAGCACGTCATACCCTTCTGATAATCTATGTTTCATATAATTAGCATTTAGTATAGCTAAAGCAGTAGCTCTCTTGAGCCCTGCTGTTCCCATCATCTTTATGTATGCATAACTAATTAGAAGGATACTCGCACTACCATAAGGAGCGGCACTTACAGCCTTCATCCCTTTTCTAGTACTCACACCATCTACTACGCAGTGGCTTGGTAAATAAGGAGCTAGGTGCTTAGCAACACCAATAGGACCCATACCTGGTCCGCCTCCACCGTGTGGTATACAAAATGTTTTATGCAAATTAAGATGACATACATCTGCACCTATGTTAGCAGGATTGGTATATCCTACTTGTGCATTCATATTAGCTCCATCCATATACACTTGGCCACCAAAGCTATGAATTAATGAAGTTATTTCTTTAATCGTTTCCTCATACACACCCGTGGTACTTGGATAGGTCACCATGATAGCAGCCAGAATATCTTTGTGCTTTTCTGCTTTCTCTCGCAAGTCATTTAAATCTATGTATCCATTAGGATGACACTTGACTACCACTACTTCCATACCTGCCATTACAGCACTTGCCGGGTTAGTACCGTGAGCAGACTCTGGTATAATCACAATTTTTCTATATGCCTGATTAGTATCCATAAAATACTGACGTATAGTCATTAGTCCTGCATATTCTCCTTGTGCTCCAGCATTAGGCTGCAAACTGACTTGATAAAAGCCTGTAATTTCAGACAAGTCCCTTTCTAACTCATTCAGCATCTGCGTGTAACCTCCGAGCTGATGCTTAGGAGCAAAAGGATGGATGTTACCAAAAGCCTCCCAGGTCACAGGGATCATCTCAGTAGTAGCATTTAACTTCATGGTACAACTCCCTAATGCGATCATGGAGTGAGCTAGTGAGAGGTCTTTATTCTCTAGTGACTTTAGGTATCTCAACATTTCATGCTCTGTATGATAGGAATTAAATACCGGATGCTCTAAATAAGGAGTATCTCTATTTAGCTCCTCTGCCCACATCGATGAAGTATCTGTTGAAAAGTCAACATCTTTTCTAATTGCTGTCGCAAAATAGGTAACCAATTGCTCTACATCTACCAGCTCCGTAGTCTCATCTATACTCACTCCTACATACTTGTCCGTATACCTCACATTTATACCTTCTGACTCCAGCACACTTTTCAGTCTAGACTGCTGATTAGCAGTCATAATGATACACACAGTATCAAAAGCACTGTCATTTTTCAGTTCAAATCCAACGCTCTTGAGGTTATTTGCTAAAATACTTGTCAACTGGTTCACTTTCATAGCTATAGCCTTTAATCTCTTAGGACCATGATAAGCTGCATACATTCCAGCCATGATAGCTAAGAGTGCTTGTGCTGTGCAGATATTACTCGTAGCTTTATCACGTTTAATATGTTGTTCTCTTGTTTGCAGAGCCATTCTAAGTGCATAGTTGCCACTAGAGTCTTGAGTTACACCTATTATTCTGCCGGGCAATCTACGCTTGTGCTCAACTTTAGTAGCAAAGAATGCTGCGTGTGGACCACCATTTCCCATAGGAATCCCAAATCGTTGTGTACAACCTATAACTACTTCCGCCCCCCATTCTCCTGGAGCTTTCAGCACTGTGAGTGCTAAGATGTCTGCTGCTACGATGGTTTTTACGCCAGCCTCTAATGCACTAGCTGTAAGTGCTGCATAGTCTTCCACCGAACCCTCTCCATTTGGATACTGCACGAAAAGTGCAAAGTATTCACTGGTAAACTCCACATTATATGGATTCCCAATAACTACTTCTATACCCATCGGTTCTGCTCTAGTCTCAATAACATTTATGGTTTGAGGAAATGCCTTGTCCGATATAAAAATCTTATTCCCAATGTTCTTTTTCTTAGCTGAAAACAACATAGCCATAGCTTCTGCACCTGCAGTAGCTTCGTCTAATAAAGAAGCATTGGCCAATTCCATACCTGTGAGATCACAAATCATAGTTTGAAAATTAAGTAATGCTTCGAGCCTACCCTGAGCTATTTCAGCTTGATAAGGAGTATACTGTGTGTACCATCCTGGATTTTCTAGGATATTTCTAAGTATTACTTTAGGCGTGTGTGTGCCATAATACCCCATTCCTATATAGTTTTTAGCAACTGTATTTTTGGCAGCTATTCCTTTAAGTTTTTCCAATAATTCTACTTCAGAAAGCCCACGATCCAAATCCAGTTCTTTCTTAAGTCTTATCTCATCTGGAATGGTCTGCGAAATCAACTGATCCATGCCAGTATAACCTAGCATCTGAAGCATCTCTAGTTCCTCGGCTATTGAAACACTATTGTGGCGGTCAGAAAAATTTTCCTTGTACATATTTATATTTCGAATCAAAGTGCAAATTTAAATTATAGTTGTACTCATAACCTACTTGTTAAGTTTAAGTTTACAAAACTTGATTATTTAGAATGAGGATTAAATAACATACTGAACAATAAGTGGTACAGTAGCAAAAATTGCACAAACCACTGAATACTAAAAAAAAAGTTACTGTAAATTTTTCTATTCTAAAATAGTGGTAAATTATCTAAAATTTTCTAGATTTGTGTTTTTACTACTTACTTATAACACAGATGAAAAAACATATCTTAGCTTTTGCTGTGATTAATTTCGGTTTGGTATTTAACGCTCAATCACAAGGATCTTTATCAAGACCACAGTGGTCTGTCCC
>CAWVTM010000078.1:0-8506 GCA_963933305.1 uncultured bacterium | reverse complement strand
ACTCGAACCAACGACCGGCTGATTACAAATCAGCTGCTCTACCAACTGAGCTAAGACGGCAATATGCTCAAAATCAGCGGATTTAATCAAAGAACTAAACACTTTTTGTTTCCCCGCTTATTTTAAGGATGGCAAAGGTAAGTATTTTTTCAGAAGTACGAATGGTTTAAATCAAAAAAACTTTATTTTTTTCTATTCCTTTGTATTACTCCAGATTCACACGGTACGTTTAATGGGTTTCCACTTTACCTTTGTACCTTTTTAACTGAACTTTCAATGCCTCAATAGCAATATCTGCAGCCGCCTCAAATGTCTGGGCTGTTTCAGTCTGTATAAAGCTATTCTGTTTAGCATTTACTTTGATCTCCACCACCTTATTTTCTTTTACAGATGTATTCTCTACTTTTAAGAATACCTGTGCATCAATTATGCCGTCGTAGAAAGTGTTCAACTTTTCTATTTTGAAGTGTATGTAGTCTTTAAGCTTCTGATCAGCTTTGAAATGAATTGATTGAATTTGTGTGTTCATATGTTCTATTCGTTGAGTGATTATACTTATTAAACTAATCTGAAAAAGGGTGGGCATTTTTATACACTTTCTTTAGTTGATTTATATCATTATGAGCATAAATTTGCGTGGCACTGAGACTACTATGCCCCAACAATTCTTTTATTGCATTAATATTCGCACCATTTTGCAAAAGATGAGTGGCAAAGCTATGTCTCAATGCATGAGGACTCTTCTTATCGGAAAAGGTCTTTGACAGTGCGTCATTTATAAAATTATACACCCACTTTTCCTTTAACCTCGTCCCATCAAAATTACAAAATATAAAATTACTTTCTACGTTGTGTAGGCATTTTATTTTTAAAAATCTACGAATAACATTTTGAAATTCTACTCCTACAGGAATTATTCTTTCCTTATTCCCTTTTCCTACTACTCGAAGTTCACCCTTAGATGTAATATATGCATCTGGTCTCAGTGAGATCAGTTCGGACTTACGCACTCCAGTGTGGTAGAAAGCTAGGAAGACAGCATGCCTTAAATGAGAAACATAATCGCCATCCTCACACTCACTAGCTAAATAACTGATTACCGCATCTATTTCTTTTATTTTAACAAAAGATGGAAGCTTCTTTTTTATTCTGGGGAGCTGAATATCTAATGGTATGGGGTTAGACACCACACCCCTTAGTTCCAAAAATTTAGCAAACCCTCTTATAGAACTTACTTTTCTATGCATAGTTTTTGCTGAACTATCCGCTAAAGCTAGAGCTCTTACCCATTGCCGTAAGTCTTTAGCAGTGGGTATAGGTATTTTAGAATCATCTTCGCCATAAACAAAAAATACGTACGAGACTAAGTCTTGTACGTATGCTTTGACAGTATGGATAGAATAATTTCTCTCCACATTTAGGTACTCAGTGAACTGAGTTATATATTCTGACCTTGCACTCATATAAAATACTCAGTCATAAGGTACTATTAAAATACCATAAAATCTAAATGATTATTGTTTTGGGTTATTTAAGGACTGCTTATACCTTGCCTTAATTACTAGCTTTCTTCTTTTCACAGAAGGCTTAGTGAATTGCTGTCTGTCTCTAAGCTCCTTGATTACTCCAGTTTTTTCGAATTTCTTCTTATACTTCTTGAGAGCCTTATCGATCGAATCGTTTTCTTTTAAATTTATTAATAACATCTTTTGTAAATGGTCTGCGAAATTACTACTAAGGTTGGAATATACCAACCTATTTTAATATCTGTCTTGAAATTACTATCTTTTGTATCTCTGACGTACCCTCTCCTATGGTACACAACTTAGAATCTCTGTAAAATTTTTCTACTGGGAAGTCTTTGGTATAGCCGTATCCTCCAAATATTTGTACTGCTTCTGTGCTTGCTCTTACCGCTACTTCTGAAGCATAGTATTTTGCCATTGCACTCTCTTTTGTCATAGGTAATCCTTCGTTTTTTAGATAGCAAGACTGGTCTATCAATAACTGGGAAGCTTCTATTTCTGTAGCCATATCTGCTAACTTAAAACTAATCCCTTGAAAACTAGAAATAGGCTGCCCAAACTGTTCTCTTTCTTTACTGTATTTTAAAGCCGCTTTATATGCTCCCTTAGCTATACCTAATGAAAGTGCCGCTATTGATATCCTACCACCGTCTAATATTTTCATAGCTTGGATAAAACCTTCACCTTCTTCACCTAGTAAAGCGTCATCCGGAATAAAACAATCTTCAAATATCATCTCAGCAGTTTCAGAAGCCCTCATTCCAAGCTTATTTTCTTTTTTCCCTCCTTTAAAACCAGGAGTACTACGCTCTACTATGAACGCAGATATACCTCGGCTATCCAATAATTCTCCTGTACGTGCTAATACCACTGCTACATCACCAGATATTCCGTGTGTGATCCAATTTTTAGCACCATTGATAACCCATCCACCATCTACTTTCTTAGCTACGGTCTTCATACGCAACGCATCGCTTCCTGTATTAGGCTCTGTGAGCCCCCAAGCTCCTAAAGATTCGCCAGTAGCTAATTTGGGAAGATATTTTTTCTTTTGCTCTTCATTAGCAAAATAAAGTATATGTCCTGTACACAGCGAGTTATGAGCCGCCACACTGAGCCCTATAGATCCACAAACCTGTGCCATCTCATCTACTACTGCAGAATACTCAAAATACCCTAAACCTGAACCACCATACTCCACAGGCACTAATACACCCATGAATCCTTGCTCGCCCATTTTATGAAATAACTCTCTGGGAAAATGCTGGGTTTCATCCCATTCCATAACGTGAGGAAGTACGTGCTTATGAGCAAAGTCACGAGCAGCTTGTCTTATCATATCTTGAGTCTCAGAACTTTTAAAATTCATATTTTCTTTGTTTTAATACGCTGCAAGTATAGCTGCCAATACTGAAGGGGTAACATTAGTTTAGGTCTAAATAGGGTAATACTCTATCGACGTCTTCCTCACTGAGCAAATGCAGTTTTCTAAGATCAGCATCCGACATATAATTGCCGTGCTGCTCTCTGTAAGCTACGATACTTTTTGCCTTTTTATAAGAAAAGTAGGGGTGCTTAGCCAATTCCTCATACGTGGCGGAATTAATTAATATGCTCTTAATCGGTTTTGATTTTAATACTACCAGTGATTCTATAGCATCATACGTTTCCTTGGGCAGCCCATATACTTCAGCCAATTGCCTTTTATCATAAAAACCACCTAGTAGTTTTCTATAATTTAAAATACGCTTGGCAAATACTTCTCCAATTCCTTTCAGTGCTGTAAGATCTTCGAAAGATGCACTGTTAATATCTACTTCTTTCGCTATTTCTTGACCTTTCTTAGCATCGAGGTAGTCACCTTGGAGTGGTAAAGGGGATTCATCAGGCAACAATAAATGAGATTCTAATGCTGAATATAATTTGTCATTTACGACATAAAGCTTTTTGAAGTCTGACTTTTTCTTAAAGTCCCCGCCTTTCGTTCTAAACTTAATAAGACTTTTAACTACGTAGGCTGGTACGCCAGCAATGAGTAATTGTTTCTCACTATCTGAATTCGGGTTAAAAGGAAGATATACCACTTTATCATTCGCCTTTGCTTTGTATTTACTCTTGTATAGGCTAGCATCACGCTGGACACGCTCTTTAAACACGCTATCCATTTGTGCTTCGTAATCTGCTAATTCCTGATCTGTATACGCTACTGACTGAGAAGTCCTTGAGTTTTTAAAATAATAGTATCCCGTAATTAATAAGCACGAAAAAAGGAGAGCAAACACTCCCCTTCTTTCGAAATTTGATATTTCTATGTATGCTTTGAGTTTAGCTAAAAACTTAGTGCTCAATTAAACGCAGCTAGAGTCTCAGACTTATATTCTCCTGCCGTTAACTTGCCTTTAATGTCTTGGAATGCAGCTATCGTTTCTTTCACATCTTCTAATGAATGTGCAGCAGTAGGTATCAGTCTCAGCATTATCATGTCTTTAGGGACTACTGGGTATACTACGATAGAGCAAAAAATATTGTAATTTTCTCTCAGATCACGAGTAAGATGAGTAGCCTCAGCCACATCTCCTTTTAATATAACCGGAGTCACACAAGAAGTGGTAGTTCCTATATTGAATCCTTCTGCTTTTAATGCTTCTTGCAATGCGTTCGTAATTTTCCATAAATTCTCCTTGTGAATAGGCTGAGATCTTAACATGTCTAGTCTTTTAAGACCACCTATAACAAAAATCATAGGGAGCGACTTAGCAAAAATTTGAGAACGCATACTGTATCTCAGGTAGTTAATAATTTTTTTGTCACCAGCTACGAAAGCACCTATACTAGCCATAGACTTAGCGAATGTAGAAAAATACACATCTATTTCGTCTTGCACACCTTGCTCTACTCCTGCTCCTTCTCCGTTAGGTCCTAACGTACCAAATCCGTGAGCATCGTCTACTAAAAATCTGAAGCTATACTTAGATTTTAAGGCTACTATTTCTTTCAGTTTTCCTTGGTTTCCGCTCATTCCAAAAACGCCTTCAGAAATCACTAGTATCGCTCCACCTTGCTCTTCTGCCATTTTTTCGGCACGCACAAGCTGAGTTTCTAAGCTCTCCATATCATTATGTCCAAAGACAAAACGTTTACCTTGATGAAGTCTAACACCATCAATAATGCATGCATGAGATTCTGCATCGTATACTATTACATCTCTTCTATCTACTAAAGCATCTATAGTAGACAGGATACCTTGGTAACCAAAGTTTAGAAGTATTGAGTCCTCTTTTTGTTCAAACTCCGCCAGCTGACGCTCTAATTCCTCATGATGATCCGTATTACCAGACATCATACGTGCACCCATAGGATATGCACATCCCCAATTAGAAGCTGCATCTGCGTCTGCTTTTCGTACTTCTGGGTGATTACCTAGTCCTAAATAATTATTCAAGCTCCAGTTCAATACTGTCTTACCTCTGAAAGTCATACGAGGTGCCAACTCGCCTTCCAACTTAGGGAACGTGTAGTAGTGGTGAGCTTCATCCGAAAACTGCCCAAGAGGGCTCTTCTTGCTTGCTATTTTTTCAAATAAATCCATTAATTAAAATACTTTAAGTGTGGTACAAAGGTAACAGTATTACTAATACATGTTATAAGTTGTACACGACTATAACCATTTTAAACTAATTCTGTTTCAACCGCCTATCACATAATCGGTGTAACATATTCTCTTATTCCACGTTTATACAATAAAATAAACTAAATTTGCAGGCATTTTCAATGAGAAAGATACTATCCATATTAATAGTCATAACACTAGCATCTTGTAGCAAATACCAGAAGCTTATGAAAGACGGTACGCCTCAAGAGAAGTTAGATGCTGCAAAAAAATACTACGGAGATAAAGACTACTTGAGAGCTCAGCCTTTGCTTGAAGAGCTTTTAGGTCTTTACAATGGGCGAAAAGAAAGAGAGGAAATCTATTATCTATACTCCTATTCTTATTTCGGTACTGAAGACTTTTTGCTAGCAGGGTATCATTTTAATAATTTTGCTACTACCTACGCTCTAAGCACTAAAAAAGAGGAAGCGCTGTACATGTCTGCAGTATGTAAGTATAAAAAAGCAATGCCTACTGAGCTAGACCAGACACCCACCCAAAATGCAATAAATGCATTGCAAGCATTCATAAATCAATATCCAAATAGTGCGTATGTATCTGAGTGCAACACCAAAATGGATGAACTCAGAATGAGACTTTTAAAGAAGGTATATGAAAACGCTAAACTTTATCATAGTTTAGGTTATTACAACAGTGCTCTGGTAGCTTGCCAGAATGCGGTAGAAGATTACCCCGATATGGTAAATCGCGACGAGCTCTCCTTTTTAATGGTAGATGCCGCATACCTATTTGCACAGAATAGTATTACAAAAAAACAATTGGAAAGATATTCAGAGACACTTATTAAAGTCAAAGAGTTTAACCAAGAGTTTGATACCGATAGTAAATACAGCAAACCTGTATTAAAAATAAAGAATAAAACAGAGGCAGCTATTGCCGAACTTAACAAAGAATAAAAGTATAAGTATGAAAGACAACGAACTAGAAATTCCAAACTCAACGATTACAAGAGACACAAGAGAAATAAGTGACCCTACTGGTAACCTATATGAGTCTGTAGCAGTGATAGCTAAGAGAGCTAATCAAATATCTGCTGCCATGAAAGAAGAGCTGGTAGCTAAATTAGAAGAGTTTGCCTCTGACCATGATAACTTAGAAGAGATCTTCGAAAATAGAGAGCAAATAGAAATCTCTAAATACTACGAAAGCCTTCCTAAGTCCACTATTATAGCAATAGAGGAGTTTTTGAACGACAAAGTTTACCACAGAAATCCTGCAAAAGAAGAGTCTAAATAATAAGAAAATACTACTTGGTATCACCGGTGGTATAGCTGCTTATAAGGCGGCAAGCTTAGTACGACTTCTCATTAAATGTGGTGCGGATGTACGTGTAATTTGTACGCCTAGTGCACTAGAATTTATAACTCCACTTACGCTGGCGACATTATCAAAAAATGCGATTTATTCGCATTTTTTTGTGAAAGAAACTGGAGAATGGACAAATCACGTAGAATTAGGCAAATGGGCTGATGCCTTTATACTAGCACCAGTTACTGCTAATACACTGGCCAAACTAGCAAATGGATACTGTGACAATTTATTGATAGCTACTTATTTATCTGCTGACTGCCCCATATTCTTTGCTCCTGCTATGGACCTAGATATGTACACACATCCTACGACTTCTGCCAGTATAAGTAAGCTACTCAGCTACGGTAATATAGAACTTCCAGTAGGTACTGGTGAGCTAGCTAGTGGACTAGAAGGTCAAGGAAGAATGTGTGAACCAGAGGATATTTTAATTCAGGTAGAACAATACTTCGAAATGGGAAACTCACTCACAGGTAAAACTATACTCGTAAATGCGGGGCCAACATACGAAAGATTAGATCCTGTCAGATTCATAGGAAACTACAGCAGTGGGAAAATGGGAAAAGCTATAGCCAATGAATTAGCTAGAAGAGGAGCTTATGTACATCTGGTACTAGGCCCTGCATCTACAGACGGTATAGACGCTAAGGTACAACTGACACATATAGAGAGTGCAGAAGAAATGTACGAAACCTGTACCGCTATATTTTCTAAGTGTGATGCAGCTATACTAAGTGCAGCGGTCGCAGACTATAGACCGGCAAGCAGAGCTGATCAAAAAATCAAAAAGAACGACGATACCCTTTCACTGAAATTAATAAAAACCAAGGACGTCCTTTATAACCTCGGAAAAACAAAAAAAGAGCATCAGACTCTAGTAGGATTTGCACTAGAGACGCAAAATGAATATGATAATGCAGTGATAAAGCTAGAAAAGAAAAATCTAGATTTTATCGTTCTTAACTCAATGAATGATATAGGAGCTGGTTTTGGTACAGACACCAATAAGGTAACTATACTAGAGAGAAATGGTAAAAACCATAACTTTGACACTAAACCAAAAACGGAAGTAGCTAAAGACATAGTATCGCTGCTCAGTACTTATTTATGAAAAAAATACTCGCTATATTACTCTTACTTATCTGCAGCATCACGCAAGCACAAGACCTCAACTGTACTATAGAAGTACGCTCAGACATCATACAAGCATCGAATAAAGAGATATTTACCGACTTAGAAAATGCAGTATCTCAGTTTATTAATCAACGAAAATGGATCAGTGATAAAATACAACCACAAGAAAAAATCAATTGCAATATTGTCATCAATATTACCACTTTTAACATTGACCAATTTCAAGCAGAAGTAAATATAACCAGCAGTAGACCTGTATATGGTACTACATACAATACTCCTATATTTAGTCACTTTGATCAGGAGTGGAGTTTTCAGTATGCACAGTTTCAGAGCCTGGACTATCAAGAAAATGCGGATGTAATGAAACTCACCACCTTACTTGCATTTTATGCTAATGTGATTATCGGAATGGACTTTGACTCTTTTTACCCAGAGGGAGGTCAGCCTTACTTTAACAAGGCACTGCAAATAAGAAACCTATCACAAAGCTCCTCAGGGTGGGGACCCAGTGCTGGTAGTGGCAACAGGAATAAGTTCTATATCATAGATCAACTAATGGACGATAGATTTAGACCATTACGCTCTGCTAGCTTTCAGTACCATATGCAGGGTATGGATAAATTCAAAGATGATAACGGGACTTCCCGTAAAGAGATTTTTGAGTCACTAGAGAAAATACGTAGTATACAAGAGCTACTTCCCAACTCTGTAATATTTAAGATATTTTTTCAAGCTAAACGTCAAGAACTCATCAGCATATTCAAACAAGCTGAACCTGGATTAAAAAACAGAGCTATAGAGTTACTGGGCAAACTAGACCCCAGTAATGTTACTAATTACGCCAAGATTAAGTCGTAAG
>CAWVTM010000077.1:0-8584 GCA_963933305.1 uncultured bacterium | reverse complement strand
TCATTAATATCTTGATTCCTCGCGTCAAGAACCTTTTACCTGAGGAAACTCAAAAGCTCTTCACGGATGAAATCACGTATCACGTAAACCCTACCGGGATATTCGTAATAGGTGGACCACACGGAGATACAGGCCTTACAGGTCGTAAGATTATAGTAGACACCTACGGTGGGAAAGGAGCTCACGGTGGCGGTGCATTCTCTGGTAAAGATCCAAGTAAGGTAGATAGAAGTGGTGCTTACGCAACTAGACATATCGCTAAGAATCTAGTTGCCGCAGGAGTTTGTGACGAAGTGTTAGTACAAGTAGCGTATGCTATAGGTGTAGCTCAGCCAATGGGATTATATGTAAATACCTACGGTACATCAAAAGTAAATATGACCGATGGACAGATAGCGGATGAGCTACTCAGGATGCCTAAGTTTGATCTACGTCCCTATTTTATAGAAACTAGATTTAACCTTAGAACACCAATCTACTTTGAAACGGCAGCTTATGGACATATGGGTCGTACTACAGAAATAGTAACAAAAGAGTTCACTGATGCTAGTGGCAAAACTAAAAAAGTGAAAGTAAAACTTTTTCCTTGGGAAGAGTTAGACGGTGTAGAGGACTTGACAGAAGTTTTTCAACTAAAATAGTTGACTCTAAAGTAAAAAAGCTTGGAAACAACCTTGTGAAATGCTAAAACTTTGAACCTAATAAATTGTACCTTTATAAAAAAAATAAAACCCTATGTGTGGAATAGTTGCCTACTACGGGCCGGATCAGGCCTATGATTTCTTAATTAAAGGACTGCAAAGACTAGAGTATCGAGGATACGATAGTGCTGGAATAGCTTTGCTAGGTGAGGACCTAAAAGTCTATAAAAACAAGGGAAAAGTTTCTGAACTTGAAGCTATTTCAAAAGGCCAAAATCTAACTGGTAATAGAGGTATAGGTCATACCAGATGGGCAACCCATGGAGAACCCAATACCGTAAACTCTCATCCACACTTATCACAAAGTGGTGACATAGCACTCATACATAATGGTATCATAGAAAACTACGATACACTTAAAAAAATGCTGATAACGAGGGGTCATGAATTTAAAAGTGATACAGATACTGAAGTTCTTACTCATCTCATTGAAGAAATAAAAAATAAAGATCAAGTAGATTTACTGGAAGCAGTGCGACTCGCACTAAATGAGGTCATAGGTGCATATGCGATAGTAATACTGAGTAAAAACGATCCTAATACTCTCATAGCCGCTCGTAAAGGAAGTCCACTCGTAGTGGGAATAAGTAAAACACCCGGAGAATTCTACCTTGCGAGCGACGCTTCTCCTATAGTAGAATACACTAAGACTGTTACTTACCTCAATGATAATGAAATTGTAGCTATACACGATGGAGAAATGATTTTGAAAACTATTGATAATGTAGTTATATCTCCATTTATTCAAGAACTTAAAATAAGTCTCGACGCTATAGAAAAAGGTGGATACGAGCACTTTATGCTCAAAGAAATTTTCGAGCAGCCTAAGTCTATTTATGACTCTATGCGTGGTCGCTTTGACCCACAGAATCTAACCTTTGCTATGCGAAGTTTAGAAGAATATGCAAGTAAAATAAAAAATCTAGATAGGATTATTATAGTGGCTTGCGGTACTTCTTGGCATGCAGGTTTAGTAGGTGAATATCTAATAGAAGAGTTTGGTAGAATACCAGTAGAGGTAGAATACGCATCTGAATTTAGATATAGAAATCCTATAATAACCGAAGACGACTTAGTGATAGCTATCTCCCAAAGCGGAGAAACAGCAGATACACTTGCTGCATTAGAACTAGCCAAAGAAAAAGGTGCAACTATATACGGTATCTGTAATGTAGTAGGAAGTAGTATACCTAGGATGACACACGCTGGAGCATATACACATGCCGGACCAGAGATAGGGGTAGCATCTACTAAAGCATTCACAGCTCAAGTAACCGTACTTACATTATTAGCACTGGGAATTGCAGATATCCGAGGCAAAATAGCTCGAGAACGTCTAAGAGAGATGTTTGCAGCACTAGATACCATACCTCAGAAGGTAGAGGAGCTATTAGAAAGTTGCAATGAGAAATGTAAAGAAATAGCTGCGGCTTATGTAGACGCACCAAATTGCTTATACTTAGGTCGAGGATATAATTTTCCTGTAGCACTAGAAGGAGCACTAAAACTTAAGGAAATATCATACATCCATGCAGAAGGATACCCTGCAGCAGAGATGAAGCACGGCCCTATCGCTCTGATAGATGAAGAGATGCCTATAGTAGTGATAGCCACTAAGCGTAACTATTATGAAAAAGTAGTATCTAATATACAAGAGGTGAAGGCTAGAAAAGGAAAAATCATAGCTATAGTAACTGAGGGGGATGAGAAAGTAGCAGAAATGGCAGACCACTTCATAGAAATACCTGATACAGAAGACTGTCTGACGCCTATACTCGCTACGATACCGCTGCAATTACTAAGCTATTATATAGCTGTAATGAGAGGATGTAACGTAGACCAGCCAAGAAACTTGGCAAAGTCAGTTACTGTAGAATAATATGTATAATATAAAAGACAGTATTTCTGTTTTGTTTTTATAATTTAAACAATATTAAGTCCTAATGTAGAGCACATTAGGACTTTTTTTTATCACTATGGCACTACTATTGGATAGAATATTTCAACTAATTAGAAATGGAGGAATATTATGAAAAAAACAATTACACTTTTAGCCGCAGCAATGATTATAATGGTAGCAGAAGCTCAAGCTTCTCGACTATTCTTAACCACAAACTCTTTTAGAGCCACAGCTCACGTATCTGGGCAACAGCACTTCTCTCGCGATGGAACCTTTCAGATAAACCAACTACAATCCGGAGCACATTTTATACGTATCACACAACAAAATAAACCACACCGCAGTAGAGATCAGCAAGGGAATAACAAAAGCAATATCTTCAGGGGAAAAATAGTAATCCCTCAGCAAAGTGATGTATATGCCAGAGTGAATAATCGAGGAGGTCTCATCATAGATAGAGTAGTGCCACACAGAAGATCTTCTAAAACCAACAGATGCGACTATGGGACCAGACAGGGCAGAGGGAAAAACTACGGCAGTGGAATACAACAGTATAATACTAGAGGAACTGGACCCAATACGCCAATCCATAGAAACACTAAAGTTCAGTCCACCCTTAATATTGCACTTAGAATGATAAATCAAGCGTCTTTTGACAGTGATAAACGCACTATCGCCAAGCAGTATCTGCGTAATAACAACATAACCAGTCAAGGAGTGCTGAGGATAATTAGAGCACTTGATTTTGAAAGCAGCAGGTTAGCGGTAGCAAAACTAGCTTACCAGAGCACTGTAGATAAAGAAAACTACTTCATTGTAAGCCAAGGTTTTCAGTTTAGCAGCAGTTCCAGAGCACTAAGCAGATATGTCCGCTGATATTTTAAAACCCTATTTTTAAAGAAAGGAGCAACTCACTAGTAAGTTGCTCCTTTCTTATTGTCTAAATATTTTTTTTACATCTGCATCTGAAATCGGCTTAGTGATATAATCTACCACATAAGCGTTGGCTTCTGCACGCTTCACATCATCTGGATTTATAGAAGAACTTAACATAAGAATCTCCATCATTTGCTTCTTTTCTTTAGGTACTTTTTCAAAAAGTTCTAAAAAATCCCACCCGTCGACTATGGGCATATTAATATCTAAAAGTAATATCTCCGGCATGTCTTCTTTATTCCCAGATTGAATAAACTGCATAGCCTCTTCACCATCATTGAAAATCATCACATCCTCAACTAGGCCAAGTTTCTCAAACTTGATTTTAGTAGTGAATTGAAATATCTCATCATCATCTATTATAGCTACTTTTTTACTCATACGATCATTTTTTTTGGTAACCTTATATAAAAAGTGGCACCCTTACCTGGCTCACTATCAGCATAAATAGTGCCTTGCATAGCCTCTACTTGTGCCTTGGTAATGAAGAGTCCTACACCTCTGCTATCCTTGTTTTTATGGAATGTTTTTCTCAGCCCAAATAGTTTGCTTCCGTAAAGTTCCATATCTATACCTAAACCATTATCCTCTACTTTTAAAATTAGACAGGTCTCGTCATGTGCAGCGGATATATGTATTCGAGGAGGTACTTTTTTCTGGCTATACTTAAGAGCATTAGAAAGTAAATTTAGAATAATGCTATCCATATAGGTTTTGGACGCTTTTATAAAAGAGATACCATTTAGTTGCACCTCTATTGTAGCCTTCTTATCCAGTATCTCTTGGCTAAGGCTGACGTTTGCTTTTTCTATGAGTTTGGCAAGGTTTATTGCACGGAAGTCTTGAGAAATCTCATTTTTAATCTTTACTACATCTGC
The DNA here is from genome assembly GCA_963933305.1 of uncultured bacterium. Taxonomy (GTDB): domain Bacteria; phylum Bacteroidota; class Bacteroidia; order NS11-12g; family UBA9320; genus UBA9320. Next base: position 4,169 of record CAWVTM010000077.1, on the reverse strand, counting down.
TAAGTCATTTATAGTGTCAAGTAGGTCTTCAGAAACCACATCCAACTTTTCAAGCACTATCTTAAAATTCTCTTCATTAGGGTCATTGTGATAGAAGTCTAGCAATGCTCTGATATTCCCTGCTGGTGATCTAAGATTATGTGAGGAGATATACGCAAACTCTTGTAACTGATTGGTCTGATTTTCTAATGCCTGATTTAGAGAAATGAGTTCCTCATTTTTATCTTCCAGTTTTTGTTTATCAAGGTTTAGCATTCTCTCTGAGCGTTTACGCTCAGAGATGTCTATTGCACTTACACGCACTATTCTATTCCCTTCAAAAGGGAGTTTCACCAACCTTACTTCACAAGGAATAAGCTTATTATCTTTTCTTTTTACAGTCCATTCATATACTACGTTTTCTCCGCTGATACACTTTTCCATCAGATCTGTGGCGGCATTTGTACTGTAGTCTCCATCAGACTGGAGCAAAGGACTAAGCTCTCCTAGTTTTAAACTTAATAGCTCTTTTCGAGAATAGCCAAATAGTTCTACTGCACTTTTATTTACATCTATATACTTCTGAGCATCATAGTCTAAGAGCATTAAGGCCTCTACAGCACTCTCTACGATTACTTTAAATCTTTTTTCACTTTCTTCTAGTGCAAGCCTGATTCTCAGATCATCACTGATATTTTGAAAAGTAACCACCGCCTCCGTAAATACACTATCGTCGTCATACAAACCTCTTACAAAACAAACTGTATTCACAACCTCATCAGAACCTACCTTCATGTTAAGTGCTAAATCAAAATATTCATAATTACGAGAAACTAGACCCGCCATTAAATCTATAAGATCGTACTGATCTTCTTCAGATATATACTTTTTTAGGTCATCCTTCGCAAGAGCTGTTTCTGCACTATTCAATAACTTATTAAACGCTAAGTTTTTATACAAGATGTCAAGGTGCTCATTTACCAATATGATACCAGAATAGTTATTCTCGAATATAGACTTATACCTTAGCTCACTAGCATACAATCTCTGCTCTACCTCTATCCGTTTTGTGATATCGCTTGAGACTATTAATATTTGACTCACATTTCCGAGCTCATCCTTTATCGGCGTCTTACTCGTCTTGAACCAGTAGAGTGACCCAGACCTATCTGTAAAAGGCTCTAAAGGGATATATTTTTTCTGAGCACTGTTTACTACCTCTTTATCCGCAATCATTATCTGCTCTGAATTTAGAAACAACCCTAGATCTAGGTCGTTTTTACCTAATATTTGATCCATGGTATATCCAGTCAAATCACAAAATGCCTGATTTACCATACAGTATTTGCCAACAGTATCCTTGACATAAACAAGCTGAGCAAGGTTATGAACTATCCATTCATAATTGAACTCGCCAAAAGGTTGTTGAGTCTTTTTAGGCAAATCACTTAAAATCATTGTAGCTAACTTAACACGCCATGATTTTTTGCTTTCGGAAGAATCTAAGGGATACATAGGATAGGGTGGTGCAAATATAATACACCATATTGACGATGGACTAGTTTCCGTCTTAGTAAATTTAGACCTAAACTTGCAAACCGCAATATGAACTGGTCACTTACCTAAATGCACATAAAAAAATCAACCTACGAACAAGCACTGATACATATGTATACTGCCCGAGCGATGGCTGCTATATATGAAGATAATAGAACCGTAACAAGCTATGTACACTCCACCTCTAAGGGGCATGAAGCCATACAGTTAGCTACGGCATATCACCTGAAAGAAATAGACTGGGTAGCACCTTACTACAGGGATGAATCCATACTACTGGGCATAGGACTATCTCCTTATGAGCTAATGCTTCAGCTACTCGCTAAAGCGGATGATCCATTCTCTGGAGGGCGTACCTACTACTCTCATCCATCACTGCTTCATGAGGACAAACCTAAAATGGCACACCAAAGCAGTGCCACAGGAATGCAAGCTATACCTACTACTGGCATAGCTCACGGATTACAATATCTTAAAAACAATAAATTAAATGAAATAGGAACTAATGGCTCCATAGTGGTATGCTCCATAGGAGATGGCTCCATGACTGAAGGTGAAGTCTCTGAGGCTCTACAAATGGCCGTATTACATCAACTGCCTATACTCTATCTGGTACAGGATAATGACTGGGGTATCTCTGCGAGTGGTGACGAGATGCGTGCTATGAATGCCTATGAGTTTGCAGCAGGTTTTAAGGGGTTAAGACGTAGCAAAGTAAACGGAAGTGATTTTACAGAAAGCTATAATGAAATAGGCAAAGCAGTAAAGTGGGTACGAAAAAACCAAAAGCCGATGCTAATCCACGCTAAAGTACCTTTACTCGGTCATCATACCAGTGGTGTACGCAGCGAATGGTACAGAGACGACTTAGAAGATGCACAAAAAGAAGATCCACTCCTATTTCTAGTAGAGCAAGCTCTGGCCAAGGGTATAAAGCAGTCTAAAATAAACCAGATTAAAGAGAATGTAAAAGTTGAGGTAGCAGAAGCATTTGAAAAAGCCAAAAATGCAGCTCCTCCGGCTTTAGATACCGTAGAAAACTACGTACTTGCTCCTACACCTATCACCTCTGAGACAGGTGAGAGAAGTCCAGAAGGTGCAGAAAAGATAATAATGGTAGACGCTGCACTGCATGCCATAGACGAGATCCTTACCGATCATCCAGAAGCTTTACTCTATGGACAGGACGTAGGGCATAGACTTGGCGGTGTATTCAGAGAAGCAGCTACCCTAGCACAAAAACATGGAAAAAGTCGGGTCTTTAATACTCCTATACAAGAGGCTTATATCATAGGTTCTACAGCAGGAATGAGTGCCGTAGGATGTAAACCAATAGTAGAAGTACAATTCGCAGATTATATATGGCCTGGGGTAAATCAGCTAGTCACAGAACTGAGTAAAAGTAACTATTTAAGTGGCGGTAAATTCCCCATACAATCCATAATACGCGTACCTACTGGAGCCTACGGAGGTGGTGGACCGTACCATAGCGGTACGAATGAATCTTCTATCCTTCCTATAAAAGGAATAAAAATAGTCTATCCTAGTAATGCTGCGGATATGAAAGGGCTCATGAAAGCAGCTTTTTATGATCCAAATCCTGTAGTGATGTTCGAACATAAGGGAATATACTGGAGTAAAGTACCTGATTCAGAAGGAGCCAAATCTTTAGAGCCTAGCAGAGATTACATGATACCTCTTGGTAAAGCCAGGACTCATTTAAAGGCAAGTACCGAAGCATTAGAAAATGGAGAATCCATGACCGTCATAACCTACGGAATGGGTGTATGGTGGGCAGATAAAGCATCGCAGCTATTCCCAGGTCAATGTGAAATAGTGGACCTACGCACACTCAGCCCTTGTGATGATGAGGCAATATATGCTAGTGTAAGAAGGCACGGGAAAGTTATCGTACTTACTGAAGAGACCCTAAATAATTCATTTGCACAGGCTATAGCTGGTAGAATACAAGAACACTGCTTTCAGCAGCTTGATGCACCGGTGAAGTGTATAGGTTCACTTGATCTGCCTGCTGTGCCGCTTAATATTGATTTAGAGAAAGAAATGCTGCCTAATGCAGATAAGGTAGCCTCTGCTATAAAAGAACTATTAGAATACTAATGAAGACCGTACGTGTAAGTGGCGTTCCTGAGCATTTTAACTATCCTTGGCATTACGCCATAAACAACGGACTCTTTGCTAAAGCGGGATTTGATGTACACTGGAGCGATGTGACTGGAGGAAGTGGTGCGATGTGCAGCATGCTAGAAGAAAATCAAACAGATGTAGCACTAGTGCTCACAGAAGGCATTGTAAAACACATTCACACCGGTGGAACTACTCGCATTATTCAGCAATATGTGAAATCTCCACTCATCTGGGGTGTGCATTCTTCCTTACATAAAAAGTTTAATCCATCCGACCTCAGTACCGCTCGTATAGCTCGCAGCCGGGTAGGCAGTGGCAGTCATCTTATGGCATATGTACACGCAGAACAGCAGAACTATAGCTTGACGGAAGAAAACTTCGTGACTGTAGAAAACATCAGTGGTGCATTAGAGGCTTTTGAAAAAAACAATGCGGATATTTTACTTTGGGAAAAATTCATGACCCAGCCTCACGTAGACAATGGT
>CAWVTM010000076.1:0-8710 GCA_963933305.1 uncultured bacterium | reverse complement strand
ATATTAATATTCACCACAATAAAGAGTAGGTCTCGTATTTCAAAGAACTTCTCTTTCACCGCAGGTTCTAAGAAGCTCCATCTGGCTTCTTCTAGTAGCTCCAAGTAGCGAGCATTATTCACATGACCATATGCGTCACAATGGTATCCACGTATCTGCAAGGTTGTTCCATTCACATTGCAAAGGTGTGTAAAAATCAGTAATTTAAAAGTGTCAGGATTAAAAACAAATGGTTAAACAGTATGTTTGCATACTATGTCTAGCATCCTCATTTCAGGTGGCACTGGCCTTATAGGCTCAGAAGTAGCTGCACATCTTACTCAGTTAGGATATACGATAAAGGTTCTCACCCGTAGACCTACGGATATTGCACAAAACCAGTATAACTGGAACCTTACCAAAGGAGAGATAGACCCGAAAGCATGGGAAGGAACTGAGTACGTTATCAATCTAGCCGGAAGCTCTATCATAGGCGGACGATGGACGAATAAGCGTAAGAAAGAACTTATAAGCTCGCGAGTAGATGCCACTAATTTACTAGTAAAAACAATTCAGCAGAACAATATCCCCATCCAACATTTCATCCAAGCAAGTGCTATGGGATATTATGGAGATAGTGGTGACCAAGAATTAACGGAAGATTCGCCAGCCGGAAACGATTTTATGGCCAAACTATGTGTGGACTGGGAAAATGCCGCACATCCTATAGCCAATACTACCAAACTAAGTACGCTCCGTATAGGTCTGTATCTCAGTAAAGAAGGCGGAGTATACGCCACATTAGGTAAGGTGGCTAAGTTCTATTTAGCTTCTGCATTTGGCAATGGAAAAATGTACGCTAGTTATACGCACAAGGCTGAATTTGCTAAGCTAGTAGAGCAACTATTTAATGATACACTAGACCAAGGAATCTATAATATAGTGGGCAAGAACTCTTTTCAGATGAATGACTTCGTAAGTGATATAGCACAAAATGAAGGAGCAAAGGCTTGGTTACCGAATATACCAGCATTTCTCTTGAAGCTTATTTTGGGAGAAATGTCTGCCACGCTACTGAATAGCTACAGAGTCACTTCTCCTGCACTAGAAACAGCTAACTTTCATATCTACACTACCACTAAAGAAGCATTAAAAGCACTATAAGCAATATGAGCACTATAATACATTGGCACAGAAGGGACCTAAGGCTAGATGATAACGCTGGACTATGTGACGCACTGAAAAGCGGCTCAGAAGTACAGTCTATATTCATCTTTGATACAGAAATATTGGATAAGCTAGCGGATAAAAAAGATGCTCGTATCACCTTCATACATACTGAGCTGATGCGACTAAATGAGGAGCTAAAAGAGCACGGAAGCACCCTAAAGGTATATTACGGTAACCCGACAAAACTATGGCCACAGATTCTAAAGGAGCTAAAACCCACTGCAGTATATACCAATAGAGACTATGAGCCGTATGCGAAGGAACGCGATACCGAAGTAGCTATGCTACTGGATTCACATAATGTGAGCTTTCACACATTTAAAGATCATGTAATCTTTGAAACAGACGAAATACTGAAAGATGACGGCACTCCATATGTAGTATACACACCCTATAGTCGTAAGTGGAAACAGAAACTAAATGACTATTATCTGAAGCCCTATGCCAACTCAAAATACTTTCAGAATTTTAAGAAATCAGTTTATACTCCTATATTGCCACTGAACGAAATGGGTTTCGAAAAAAAAACGATGCCATTTCCAAAGAAAAGCACCACCCTTGGTATCATAAAAAATTACGAAGAACAAAGGAATTTTCCTGCTATAGAAGGTACTTCACGTCTCTCTGTGCACTTCAGGTTTGGTACTATCAGCATAAGAGATAAAGCAGCGAAAGGGAATAAAAGCAGTGAAAAATGGCTAAATGAACTTATTTGGAGGGACTTCTATATCCAAATTCTGCATCACTTCCCTCACGTAGTAGGCGCTAGTTTCAGACCTAAATATGATACGATTAAATGGTCTACTAATGAGAAGCATTTCCAAGCGTGGTGCGAAGGAAAAACAGGATACGGCATGGTAGATGCAGGGATGCGAGAGCTTAACACCACAGGATTTATGCACAATAGAGTACGCATGGTGGTTTCTAGTTTTCTGACGAAGCATCTGCTCATAGACTGGCGATGGGGAGAAGCTTACTTTGCAGAAAAACTACTGGATTTTGAGCTAGCTAGTAATAATGGTGGGTGGCAATGGGCAGCAGGAAGTGGCGTAGACGCGGCTCCATATTTCCGTATTTTTAATCCATATACGCAGATAGAAAAGTTCGACAAGCAACACAAGTACATCAAAAAATGGATTCCTGAGTGGGGAACATCTTCATATCCTAAAGAGATAGTGGAGCATAAAGCTGCTAGAGAGCTATGCTTAGCTACGTATAAAGAGGCATTGAATACAGCTTAATTTCAACCCTCATCTGGAAATATTTCAGTACAGACTAACATATCAACTCTTTTTCACCACATTTGCTTGTAATAGAGCACTATCACTTATGGGATCCAACATGTTAAATCCAAAAGGAAAATTCGGAACAGCACCCGTATTCCTAACCGCTATATCCACTATACTAGGAGCTATTATGTTCCTGCGTTTCGGTTTTTCAGTTGGACAAGTAGGAGTATACGGTACCTTAGGAATAGTTCTCTTGGGTCACTTAGTAACTATACCTACAGCTATGGCACTGGCAGAGATCGCTACGAATCAAAAGGTGGAGGGTGGTGGAGAGTACTTTATTATCTCACGTTCATTTGGCCTTACTATTGGTGCTGCTATAGGCATAGCACTGTATTTATCCCAAGCTATTTCAGTTGCCTTTTATCTTATAGCATTTACAGAGTCTTTCGAGCCCCTGCTACCTTTTATTAATGAGCATCTACCCTTCGTTATCAATAAAATGGTGATAGGCATAATCTCTGTGCTACTACTCTCTTGGCTGATGCTCACCAAAGGAGCTAGTAGTGGCATGACTATACTGTATATAGTAGTTGCCATACTTGCAGTATCCTTGATTATGTTCTTTGCGGGAGGACCTATGGAAGGATTTGTAACTCCAGACACTTTTCATTGGAATAAGGATAAAAATGACTTCTTTTTTATTTTTGCTATTGTCTTCCCTGCATTTACAGGTATGACTGCTGGAGTAGGACTCTCCGGAGACCTAAAAGATCCCAAGAAATCTATACCATTAGGAACACTAGCTGCGACTATTATAGGTATGGTTGTTTATATATTCATAGCCTTCAAGCTAGGAAGAAGTGCCAGTGCCGCAGACTTAGGAAATCTCGATAACCAACTAATAATGGCTGATATAGCTATCTGGTGGCCTATCATACCCATAGGATTAGCAGCAGCTACTATATCCTCTGCTCTAGGCAGTATGATGGTAGCTCCTCGTACACTGAATGCCATATCACTGGATAAAGTAGTGCCTATACCTAGACTAAATAGGTGGCTTGGCAAAGTCAAACCATCTAATAACGAGCCTATCAATGCATCTTTAGTCACTTGTGTGATTGCCTTCTTCTTTGTCCTGATGGGTGATGTGAATGCTGTAGCAGAAGTTATCTCTATGTTTTTCATGGTAACCTATGGTTCCATATGCTTAATTTCATTGTTTGAGAACTTTGCCTCTAATCCCGGATACAGGCCTTCATTTAAAAGTAAATGGTATATCTCACTGCTAGGAGCTGTGATGTGCATCGGGCTGATGTTTAAAATAAATACAGCATACGCTATAGCCGCCATTGCACTTATGACGATCATTTATCTCGTACTAAGTACCTATCAAAAGAAAGGCGATATGGCGGCAATCTTCAGTGGTGTTATTTTTCAAATAAGTAGAAATCTTCAAGTATTTCTACAAAAAAGAAAAGCAAACTCAGACGATTCTTGGAGGCCTTCCGTAGTCGCTATTTCTAAAGATTCGTTTGACCGTTTCGCGTCATTTGACTTACTAAGATGGATAAGTCACCGTATAGGTTTTGGAACATACATTCACCACATAGATGGATATGTCAGTACAGAAAGCATTAAAAAAGCTAAAATGGACCAGCAGAGACTAGTAAAGATGACACAGATATCTGATAGCTCCGTATTTGTAGACACCATGGTAAACCCGACCTATATGTCAAGTATTTCTCAGGCTCTACAATTACCCGGAATATCTGGTCAAGAGAACAACATGATTCTTTTCGAATTTAATAAGCATCAGGAGGACGGCTGCAAAGAAATAGTAGAACATATAGGCTTAGCCAAAGCTGTAGACTATGATATATGTGTACTGGCCAGTAGTGACAAAGATTTTGGATTTAATAATGAGATACATATTTGGATTACCAGCAGTGATTTCCAAAATGCAAATTTGATGATATATATTGCTTACATACTTTTAGGCCATCCAGACTGGAGTAAAGGTGGGTTAATTAAACTCTTTGCACTAACCCCTGAAGAAAAAGCCGCTGAACAACGCAAAGCAATGCAGGAAATGATAAGTACAGGCCGATTACCTATCTCCGCAAATAACATAGAAATTATCCCGAAGTCTGAAGGAGTCACTGATAAAGAGGTCATCAATGAACGTTCACGTGATGCTGATCTTACTATCGTAGGGTTCCGCTTCGATAAAGTGAAACACGATGGATACCATAATTTTACGGGATATGAAAAGATTGGGAATGTACTCTTCGTCAATGCTCAGAAAGAGAAAGAAATAGTATAGGTAACGCGTAAAGGTTTATTGATACTAAGCACCAAGATTTAGTCTTCCTGCATGCAATTTACAGTCATTCTACAAATTGGCATATTGGTTATTTAGCACTTAATCTTTGGCCCAAACATTGTACTTCAGGATACAATACAAGGCCCTTACACCGTCTTTCCAGCCTATTTTCTTGCCATCTTCATACGTTCTGCCGTAGTAGGAGATACCAAGTTCGTAGATTCTAACATTTGGGATTCTAGAGATCTTAGCAGTCACTTCTGGCTCAAAACCAAAACGATTTTCTTTTAATTTTAACCCCTTTATAATCGGAGCTCTGAATAATTTATAGCACGTCTCCATATCCGTAAGATTCAGATTAGTCATAGCATTGCTAAGCAGCGTGAGCATACCATTACCTATACTGTGCCAAAAAAATAGAATTCTATGTGGCTTACCTCCCACAAATCTGGATCCATACACCACGTCTGCATGCCCGTCTAAGATAGGCCGAAGTAACTCATTATACTCAAAGGGATCGTACTCTAGATCTGCATCTTGTATGATAATAAGGTCTCCTGAGGCTTGAGCTATCCCAGTATGAAGTGCAGCTCCTTTACCTTTATTAACATCGTGGTCATAGAGCGACATTTTTAAATCTGGATTATCATTCTTATACTGCTGTAAGCGTTCCCAAGAATTATCACTTGACTTATCATTTACCATTACTATCTCTTTTTCTAAGCCACCTATTAGCTCTACTTGCTTAATTTTATCTAAAATAAGGTGTATAGTCTTTTCCTCGTTGTACACGGGAATGATGATGGATAGTACTTTTGGCTGCATGATAGGTGCAATAATAATTTAAAAAAACATTATTGTAAGAACCTGCCTCAGAAGTAAGTTCCTGCAAAATTGCTAGGCAAATTCCGTTACACTATAAAGCAGAGTCCCTACAAGATGGAAAGATATATTCCTTCATCCGTGTGGGAAGAGTTCTCTTATCAATATCAAACGTATTCCTATAAAGTATCAGACATATTCTTGCAAGAAATAAAATATATTTGAACTGATGGAATTGCAGAAAACAGTCACAGGAGAATATACACTCTATATACCGAGTATGGATGAGACGTATCACAGTAGAAATGGTGCTATCTCTGAGTCCAAGCATGTATTTCTTAAAGAAGGAATGAACCGTACTACTGGCAACATTAAAATACTGGAAGTAGGTTTTGGCACAGGACTCAATGCCCTTCTCACTGCACAGCATGCTGAGAAGACAAACCGTAAAGTATACTACCATACACTTGAACCCTTTCAAGTTCCTTTTGACCTAATAGAAAAAATAGGCTACGGTGAACTGTCAGAGGATTCTACCCTATTTACCCAATTACACGAGGCTGAGTGGGAAACTAAAACAAAGATTAACGAGCAATTTACTTTACTCAAAACCACTCAAAAGTTAGAATATATTAACTTAGAAGATGAAATGTATGACGTGATATACTTTGATGCTTTTGCTCCTAAGAAACAACCCGAACTGTGGAATAAGGAAATATTTATGAAGCTATATACCGCTACGACTCTAGGAGGTGTGCTCACTACATACTCAGCCGCTGGCCAACTAAAGCGTGACTTAAAAGCCGCCGGCTATACCATAGAAAACCCTCCGGGAGCTAACGGTAAACGAGAGATGACAGTAGCGATTAAACAATAGCAAGTTGAATCTTAGGCTTCTGAAGCCTTTTTTTAACTTAAGCTTAGACTTAATCTTAATTTTATTTTAGACTTAATCTTAAACTTATTTAGCCCTCTTTAAACTTACTCTCTACTCCCACTCTGAATCCAGCACTCTATTATCTGTATCTGCTCATCAGACATCTTACTTCCAGACTTAGGCATAGGACTCGCTCCTAGCTCATGTTTGATTGCTTTCAGAAACTTAGGACTCTCTGCCGCTAGCTTCGCACTGGCGTAATCACTGAAATTTACTCCTCCTGCTCCACCACCGTGGCAGTAAACCCCAGAGCACCCTGCTTCTGCTAGTATAGGTGCTACATCATTGGTATAGAGTATATCCAAGCTATCGCACACTTCCTGAGATACGGTGATTATTACTTCTGCATCGTCATCTTGACACGCAGTGATTAAGACTCCAAAAGCGAACAATAAGATGACTATTTTCTTCATACAATGTTTATTTGTTGGGAAAATACGTATTTTTATTAAACCACCATCCTACTTTTGCACAGTGAGTCAGCAAAACACCAATATATCGCTAAAAAAGTATAACACCTTTGGACTAGATGTGTTGGCCAAAGAAGTAGTCTTCCTTACAGAACTGATTCAACTGGAGACTATCCAAAACCTTCAAAATGCTATGTTCATAGGCGGAGGCAGTAACCTACTCCTAACACGTGATATAGAAAAAACCGTTATTGTAAATCAGACGAAAGGTATTTGCACCGTGACTGAAGATGACGATCACATAGAGCTAGCTATAGCAAGTGGTGAGAATTGGCACGAGCTAGTACTATACTGCATAGCCCATAAATATGGTGGCATAGAAAATATGAGTCTAATACCAGGATCAGTGGGTGCTGCTCCTATGCAAAATATAGGAGCTTATGGCAAAGAAATAAAAGATGTACTCACCTACGTAGAAGTAGTGAATCTCGATACACTTCTCATCCAGAGATTTACTAACGAAGAATGTAACTTTGGATACAGAGATAGTATTTTTAAAAAAGCGGCCAAAGGCCAATACTTCATCAGTAGCATAGGAATACAACTTACCAAAAGAAATCACAAACTCAATACCAGCTACGGTGATATAGAAAACTACATTAAAGAACACTGTGTCTCCACCCCGACTATACGCGATGTGAGTAATGCAGTGATAGCCATACGCCAAAGTAAACTACCCGATCCCGCAAAACTAGGAAACAGTGGCAGCTTCTTCAAAAACCCTATCATAGAGCAAGTACACTTCGATACACTAAAGGAAAAATTCCCTGATATAAAAAGCTACCCAACTCCAGAGGGAAAGGTAAAAGTACCAGCTGGCTGGCTCATAGAAAGTCTAGGCTGGAAAGGTAAGCGAGTAGGCAATACAGGCAGCCACGCCAAGCAAGCACTAGTACTGGTAAACTATGGCAATGCCCAAGGACAGGAAGTATACGACCTAGCCAAAGCGATCCAAAAAAGTGTACAAGATACGTATCAGATAGACTTGGATATGGAAGTGAATATAATGTAAATCAGGTGTTTTTGACTTAATGGCACATGGCATTGTGTCAAATTATTATTCATACAAATTTAAAATCCTCTCAATACATAGAAAACACGTGCTAGAAAATAAAACTGTGTAAGACCCATTAAAGTGACCCTAATACTCTCAACACGGGACAGCAATTCAGTTTAATCCTGGCTATATGCTCACTTCTTCTTACACTCTAGTGCACTACAAATAACGAAATCATACCCGTACAATCGAATTTCAAAAGTAACGCACTACCTACAAATATTAAACTAATAGAAATTCCCACTGGTACATTTACAATGGGAGGAGCTACTATAAGGTAGAAGATGCTCCAACGGACGGCGTAACCTTGAGCAAATTTCAAATTTTGAAAAAAGAGACTACAAACCAAGAATACATTGATTTCTTAAATAGTGCCTATTTTGATGGATAGATTGCCGTTTTCTCCAAAACTGTGTCTGATCCTTGTGGAACGAGTGCAGAAAATGTGATGCTCAGAGCAGGCAATATATCAAAGACAAGTTTTTATACAATTAGGAGAAACAGAAAGATGCACTAGCGACGGAGATTCTGAACATAGTGACACTAAAAGTTGGATTTCATTCAATAGTGCCTTCAGTAATTTTAAACTACTAGATACTGACAAAGCTAATTAGCTGACAAATTTGGTAAAATGGTATGGAGCATAGGCTTTTGCTCACT
>CAWVTM010000075.1:0-8713 GCA_963933305.1 uncultured bacterium | reverse complement strand
TAAAGAACCATCCTCTAGTTTGGTCTACACCTTCTGCTATAAAATCTGCAGGGTAATTAGTCCTGTCGTCTACTTTTTCTTTGTTTTCAAAAGGATAGTGAAGCTGTGCATAAGGCATAGCTCCAGAGTCGAACCAAACGTCTATGAGGTCTGTTTCGCGCGTCATAGGCTTGCCATCTCCGGATACCAAGATTATATCATCTATAAATGGACGGTGTAAGTCAAAGGTGTCATCTATAGTATTGCTAGGCATAAAACCAGCCGTTACAGATTTTTCTACTGCAGCTTTTAGTTCATCTATAGATCCGATACATATTTCTTGCTCGCCATCTGCAGTTCTCCAAAGAGGTAGGGGAGTACCCCAATATCTACTTCTACTTAGATTCCAGTCTACTAGATTTTCTAGCCAGTTACCGAATCTTCCCTCGCCTGTGCTTACAGGTTTCCAGTTGATCGTTTTATTAAGTTCTATTAATCTGTCTTTTACCGCAGTAGTTTTAACAAACCAACTCTCCATGGGATAGTAAAGTATAGGCTTATCAGTACGCCAGCAGTGCGGGTAACTGTGCTCATATTTTTCTACTTTGAATGCTTTATTATCGGTTTTTAATTTGATGGCTATTTTTACGTCTGTACTTTGATACCCGTCTGCCGTCTCATCCTCTTCTTTATAGTTTTTCACATACAGACCAGAGAATTCCCCTACTCCTGGTATGAATTTACCTTGCCTATCTACTAGGGTGAGGAAACCTATATTATTTTGCTTAGCAGCTATATAGTCATCACTACCAAAACTCGGAGCAAGGTGTACTATCCCCGTTCCATCTTCAGTCGTTACAAAATTTGCTGAGATTAGTTCAAAAGCTTTTCCCTCTTCTGGTTGCTGATACGGCATTAGTTGCTCATATTTCTGACCTACCAATTCAGTACCTTTCAGCTCCTTTACTATTTCAAAAGGAATAGCTTTATCGCCTGACTTATACGCGTCAAGTGTGAGTTCTTCATTCTTGGCTGGGAAATATTTAGCTACAAGTTTGGTAGCTAAAATCACCGTAATTTTCTCAAAAGTGTACTGGTTATACGTTTTTACTACAGAGTAGTCTATCTTAGGTCCTACACCTAGAGCCGTATTACTGGGTAAGGTCCACGGAGTAGTGGTCCATGCTATGCAGTAGGTATCTCCCCAGTGTAAGTCTAGATTTACAGCAGCTGGATCAGCCAGTTTAAACTGTGCTACTACAGTAGTATCTTTTACGTTTTGGTAAGTGCCTGGCTGATTAAGCTCGTGGGAGCTTAATCCTGTACCTGCAGCTGGAGAGAAGGGCTGTATGGTATGACCTTTGTACAGAAATCCTTTTTCGTGGAGTCTCTTAAGTAAGTTCCAAACAGATTCTATGTATTCGTTTTCGTAGGTGACGTATGGATTGTCTAAGTCTACCCAGTATCCTATTTTCTCGGTAAGCTCATCCCATTTATCTTTATATTTGAGTACATCCTTACGGCAGGCGGCATTGTATTCTTCTACACTTATTTTAGTACCTATATCTTCTTTTGTTATGCCTAATGCTTTTTCTACCTGAAGCTCTACAGGAAGCCCGTGAGTATCCCAACCTGCTTTACGCTCTACCTTATAGCCTTGTAATGTTTTGTATCTACAGAATACATCTTTTATACTTCGGCTTATAACGTGGTGTATACCTGGCATGCCATTCGCAGACGGTGGCCCTTCGTAAAATACAAAAGACTTACCGTCAGCTCGATTCGCTATACTTTGCTCAAAAACTTTATTTTGTTTCCAATATTCAAGGACTGATTTCTCAGTACTAGGTACGTCTAACTGTTTATATTGTTGGTATTTACTCGCTTTTGCTGACATTAGACTTCTAAATTTTATAGTGGGCAAAGGTAATAAAATACGTATAGTATATAACCTGAATAGTCTTGGTATAAAGTTAGTAAATTAATACCTGACCTTTTAGACCAATCCTAATTAAATTGCACACGAAAATTTTCAGATGAAAATAATAGTAAAAGCAAACGGAGGACTAGGAAATAGAATGAGAGTCATTGCGTCATGTATCGCTTTAAGCCAACGTATAAGAAATGAAGTAGAGGTGATATGGGTTAATAATAACGAACTCAACTGCTCGTACAAGAGCCTCTTTATGGATTTAGAGACGATTAACATTACGGAGTATAGGTATATACCCAAATGGAATAAAATAGCTCATCGCCATAGGAGGAGAAAATTGAAAAATGACTTTAAAAATTTTGAGATACAGTTAGATGATTCGAGCATACAAGAATTGGGTAAGCTAAAGAGTGATTTAGTGAAGCTAATTAGAGATGCCGAAACAATATATGTTAATACTTGCGAGCATTTTTACGGAGACCTCAGTTTTGTGTCTTTTTTACTGCCTAAGCAGCACATACTTAATATCTGCAGCAATAGAATTGAAAAGATGGGCCCAGTATTTATAAGTGCACATATTCGTAGAGGAGATAATAAAGTATCTATAAATCGTAGCCCTATTGAGCTATTCATTAAAAATTTAGAAATAGAATTAAAGGGTATCTCTGATAGTGCTATCTATTTAGCTACAGATGATTTAGATGAAGCTGAACTAATTAAGAGGAAGTTTGGAGATTATTTATACTTCTATCCTGCCCAGCTGAAACGTGATAAGCCAGAAGGGATACAACAGGCTTTAGTGGATCTTATGATGTTAAGTAAGAGTAAAAAGATAATAGGAAGTTATTGGAGTAGCTTTACAGAGGTAGCTGCTGCGTACGGAAGTGTACCTTTAGTAACTGTAAAGAGAGAGTAATAAACCAGTCTCATTACATCTTATTATCGGAGTCTATTTCTTTAAAAAGTCAAGTAACTGTTTGGTGTTGAGATACCCCGTATTTCTCTTAAGGACATTTCCTTGAGCATCCAGTAACAATAGAGTATGGAAACTATTAATGCTTAATTTACTGACTAGCTCAGCACCCTCACTTTTTCTCCATCTATAGCAAGAAGAATATAACCTGCATTCATAGCCTGAGCCACAGCCGTGTCAGTGTATACATTCTTCTTCATTTTTTTACAATACCTTCACCATAAAGTACTTATATCTGCAAATATGGATTTACCCGCTTCAGTAGCACTTTGCTTCTGCTAGCGCAGGGGTACTAGACCAGCTAATGGTGTTAGCCGCTGTAGCATCGATAGTTTTGGTGGTAGACTTGCAATTTGCAAAGTCTACTCCTAGTATGAAAAATATTTTTTTCATACTAGTTATTTTTATAGATGGTAGTACGCACAATATTGCGAAACCTTACAAGCTATTCTTTTGAATAGCGTCTAAAATATTTTTACGTTGCTCAGCACTCAGAGATAATTCTTGTTTTTCTTTTTGCTCTAGTATTTTGGCGACAGCTTCGTCTATTAATTCGCTATTTTTCTGGTAGTCACGGCAGGTTACGCAGACTTTGGTGTGCATTCGAAGTTTTACTTTCTCTAGGATAGAAAGAGCATTAAGCGATGCTTTAGTCCCGAGTAGAGCTGCTTGCTTGCAAGAGATCATTACTAGTGTCGCGAGAAGATTCATCTTACTTATTTTTCCAGTTGATTTCTAAACATTCTTTTAGCTGCAATTTGGCTCTATGTGCTATCTGCCATAAGTTAGACGAAGTAATACCCAACTCCTTACATATCTGCGACCCTTTTTTATGATGAAAGTACTTTCCAAGTACTACTCCTTTCCAATTTGGCGGTAATTTTTCTATACATGATTCCATCACTATAAGGAAATCTGGGTTGTCTAAAAGGTGCTCTTCAGTATTGCCCCAAAGTGGCTCTTGTGCTTTGTTCCAAAGTCCGTCACTATCAAAGTTGTCATCCTCAAGTTGATTTCCTTGAAGTGTAGTTTGGTTCACCAATTTCTGAGTATTACTACTGCGGTAGTAATCGATGATTTTATTATTAAGAATAGTAAAAAGCCAAGTCTTGGGATTGCTTCCGGGCTTATATTTTTCATAGGATTTATATACAGATACCATAGTATCCTGCACCAGGTCTTCTGCGGTCTCTTTGCTACTCGTCTTATAATAGGCCCAAGAATACATATCATCACCGTATTTGGCTAACCAAGAACGTATAGCTGTGTGTGAATCTAATTTTTCAGCGGAAATCATAACGAATGCAAGTATACTATAAATTCAGAATACTATCGAAGTGACTATATAGACTTCTTTTTCTCCTGAGCATCATCATAAGATAACAGCAGGCAAGGCAATAAAATCAAGTTACTAAGTAGTGCTATAAGAAGTGTAAGTGCTGTAAATAATCCAAGTGCTATAGTACCTCCAAAATCAGAAAACACAAAGATTATAAAGCCGAAAAAGAGAATAACTGCAGTGTAAATCATACTGGTACTTATCTCTTTCTGCACTTTACTCACCGCCTCAGCTATGGAAGCTGAATGGGCCAACTCCATCTTATATTTAGTGAGAAAGTGAATACTGAAATCTACGGCTATTCCAAAAGCTACACTAAATACTAATACAGTGCTGGGCTTGAAGTTCACTCCAAAGAAACCCATAACACCCGCTGTAAATAACAATGGTATAAGATTAGGAACCATAGAGATAAGGATCATTCTTAGCGATTTGAAAATACTCGCCATAAGCAGTGATATAATAAAAAAGGCAATGAGAAGACTCATAAGTAAATTACTGATGAGGTAATCATTTCCTTTTAAGAAAATTATACTGGTACCTGTTATGGACAGATCCGTCGTATTGGAACTGTCTAACGCTGTATAGTTTACAGTTGGATAGCTATAATAAGTGGTATCGTATAGTGCATTTGCAGTATCCAGTAAATCTATGGCTATGATGGAGTCCGTGAAATTATACGTCGTTTTTTTACGGAAATTGAATATCGTGTCAGCTGTCAGACTTACTTCTGCTTTTAGCTCTTTTATTCTAACACTGCCTACATCTGCCATCTGTACACTAATTCTAGCCTTGCTTTTGTCCTCACTTACTAAGCTGTTGATCAAACTAGTATTGGTGTTGCCTTGAGGTACCGCATCCATAATACTACCTAGGTCCAATACACTAGGTGGTCTAAATCTCCTTGGGTCTCCATCATAATAAGCTTGATTTAGAAACTTCATGGTTTGAGAAATACTAACGGGTTTACTAAACTCTGGATATTTCATTAGATTACGTTCCAGTAAGTCAATATTGAGAAGTGTTCTTACGTTAGAAATTCCTTGTGGTTTGTCCGTATCTACGACTATCTCGAAAGGCATTACACCATTGATGTTTTCTTCAAAGAATTTTAAGTCCAGGTATAGCTTATCCGTTTTTGAGATATCATCTACCATATATCCTACATTTTTAAGCATTGCCATACCTACAAAGGACAGGGCAACTATAATTATAGTGATGGTATAAACTTGTTTTCGTTTAGTCTGTACTAGGATAGCAAGCCTGTCAATTAAGCTATTGAGAAACTTATAGTCTAAGTGTTTGGTGTGCCTTTTTTTAGGGGCAGGTAGGTAGCTAAACAGAACGGGTATTAGTATGATGGAGATCAAAAATACAGCCATAATAGCTAAGAAGGCGGTCAGACCAAATTCTTGTAAAACTGAACTTCCCGTGAGCACAAATACTCCAAATCCTACTGCTGTAGTAAGGTTTGTAAATAGAACAGCACGTCCTACTTTAGATATTACTCGTTGGAGAGCTTTTATCTTATTCTCATGACTTCTATATTCTTCGTGGTATTTATTGAGCAAGTAAATGCAATTAGCTATCCCTATCACTACTATAAGCGGTGGCAGCAGACCTATGAACATGGTAATCTTAAATCCTAAAAGGACTAATATACCTACGCACCATATTACACCCACTACTACTGTGAGGAGCGAGAAGGCTAATGTAGGAAAGCTTCTGAAAAAGAAGAGCAAAATTAATGAGGTTAGGATCATAGATACCAACGTAAACCTGACTAACTCTTGTTTAATCATTTGAGACATTTTAGTCCGTATAAATGGTAAACCAGAGAAATGTACATCTACTTCATACTTGGTACAGATATCGGTTATTTTTTTCTCTACGTCATTGACGAATTGAACTCGTTCTTTTGTATCTAGGATTCCTTTTTCTAAGGTGATGGCCATTAGAGAAAAGTCGCTACTATCTATGAATAAAAGACCTTCGTAAAAGCGTAGGTCATTTACTGCTATGAATATACTATCTAATTCGGACTGAGTTTGCGGTTTATGTTGGATGAAGTTTTGTGGGAATAGACGTACCTTTTCATTGGCATATCCTTCAAAAGTATCTAAGATTACTCGTTTATCTAAGACTTTCAGGTTAGCCATAGAGAGTACTTGCTTGATGTTATCAGAAGTATCTAATGCTAGTGTAAGATCATACCACGCGTTAAAAAAATCTAACTCTTTCAGCTTAGCGGTATTTATACCTACCACCATTACACTGCCATCATCACCAAAGGTTTTTTTGAACTCCTGGTAATCCACCATGTCTTGATCATCGTCTGGGATGAACTTAGGATTGTCATACGCCAGCTGTACCTGCAAGGACTTATATAGCATAAGCCCAGTCATAATCACCAAGAAGATGATGAGTGTTAGTCTATTCCTTAGAATCGTGTTGGCGATTTTCTCCCACATACCGTAAATCGGGGGCAAAGGTAATTAAAATGGGAGCATAGGCAACATAGTTAAGGCTCGTAATCAGACCTTTTAAAATAGTTTATTGGATTATTATCTTCTCTCTGAAGATTAGAGAGTTGTTACTCCAGAGTGCTAAAGTATATAGTCCTGCGGCAGCATTCAGCCTTATCATGCCATTTTTAGCTAATGAAACTCTGCCAAAACTCTCACCTTTATAGCTTATTAACTCATAATGTGTGAGGTTAGCTTTATCATCTGACATCACAAAAAATCGTCCATGTGATGGATTAGGATAAATTTTCAGGTAGTGACTGTTAAGAGGCTCTGATATAGACACTATATTGGCACACTTATCCAGTTTGTCTTGCACATTACTGCGTATATCTGTGATGAGATTAGTAGTATTTTTACCAGGACACAGCGTAGGGCAGCCGTCCTTGTGCAGTCCGATGGTAGCTAGATACTTGGAACCATTTTGCGGGTGAATACTTGAGTCTCTTGCTGATAAATTTTCCTTATAAAGTTTCCAAGTTAAGAGTTTCTCTACACTCTGTATGAGCGAGGTGGACGGTGTGTCTATCTCATAATTTCCCAATAGACAGATGCCCATTGTACCACTATTTTTAGCACAGAAGTGAGCTCCTTGGATATTGTCTTCATCTCCCGCTCCTTGTGGATCTCTGCCGTTATATATTTGACCATTACCTGCTACTACATAGTTATAGCCTATATCGTCCCATCCATTACTCTCTGTATGGAGTAGGTAGATGTTACGGATGATATTGGTATAGTTAGTATCTGCCGTATTACCAGCAGAGTGATGGATAATACAATGATTTACTTCAGAAGTTACTCGGCCTAGTTTAGGGTCTGGCAGCCCTTTTCTCCATTGGGACGAAGGGATAGTATTTGGTTTTTCACAGAGTTCTTTTTTATTTTTATTTACAGTAGCCTGTATCTCTATTCTTGGAGCATAAAAAAGCTCAATTTTTATAGTAGTTGGCTTTTTAGTTCTCAATTGAAAATAGCGAGAGGGGCTTAACGGAATGATAAAGGATGGCGGAATATCTATATTCTCATCCGTCATTAAAGTACCAAAATAGTAGGTCTTATCTTCTAGGGTTAGATAGATGTGGTTTGATAGAGTGTCAGCAGAAGTTATTTTTATGGAGGTGAACAGTTGACCTGCGTCTGCGTGATAGGTTTCTTCGCTGGCTAGAGACATAGAAGAGATGAGGTAGGGAGATACTAACCCTGTGGAGGCGGAAGAGACTTCTAGCTTTACGCTTTTATCCGTACTGAACACATAGGAAGTACACAGAAACCAGACAGAGAGCACTAGTACCCAATTTTTTTGCATAATACAAAAGTAGGTCGGTGAGTGAAGTATAGAATTAGTACTTACTCACTTGGTAGTTGAAGGTGGCTAATGTCGTAGCCATTTAGCAGTGCTGCGGCAGGCATCATTTTTTTACCCTGCAACTTTAGCTGCTCCAGGTGAATGTATCCATTTTTTACTGCTACTTTAATGTATTTTTTACCATCAGATACGAATGTGCCTGCTCCATAAGAGTGCACTATCGCCTCATAACTCGCTTGATAGACCTGTAGCTTTTTTCCATCAAAGGAGCTATGTGCTGCTGGATATGGGCTTAGACCTCTGATTAAGTTTATGATTTGTTCACCATTTGCAGTCCAATCAATGACAGTATTTTCTGTAAATAGCTTGGGTGCATATTTTAGTGCTAATGAGTTATCTTGCGGAGTTTCTGTTACTTGGTCTTTGATTAGCATCTCGAGCGTATCGAGTATTGCATCTGCACCTAGGTGCATTAATGTATCGTGCAGTGTGCCCGCATTGTCCTCTGGTAGTATCGTACATTTTTTCTGTATCAATAGATTTCCCGTGTCTATTTCTTGCATCAGTTTAAAAGTGCTTACACCAGTCTCTGATTCTCCATTTATAATTGCCCAATTAATAGGAGCAGCTCCCCTATACTGTGGTAGGAGTGAAG
>CAWVTM010000074.1:0-8749 GCA_963933305.1 uncultured bacterium | reverse complement strand
AACGTTAGGAATTATTCAAAAAAAAGGATGTCCTTATAAAATAGGAAGAACGATTTGGTGCAGGACTAATAACCGGATAAAATCAAATGGATTGTTTGCTCAAGGTTTATTCTATACTACCAGTCTTGATGATTTAGTTTCAATTAATAATGCGGGTGCTGTAGCACGTTGTATGCCATTCGTTACTCTAAGATCTATTGGTGTATAGTTTGGATAGTCAGCCAAGGTGTTAATTCTGATTCGTTTATAGTACTCAACCTAAGACTATGCGTTATTTTAATTACAATTGTCCGGTAGGACTTATTATTAGAAAATATAGCAAACAAACAATAAAAGAATGAAAAAATACGGATTTTGGATATTTATCGTACTGCTATTTTCAAGTGGGTTAGTACAAGCCCAAAAACAAATTGACAACCAGATTAATGCGTGGTATATGTATTTCGGTAATCATAAGATTACGGACCGCTGGAGCATACATACCGAGTATCAGTGGCGACGACATGATCTTGGTCAGACGTGGCAGCAGTCGCTAGCTAGAGTAGGAGTAGACTACTATACCAAGCAAGGTCCGCAGCTTACAGCAGGTTATGGGTGGATAGTCTCCTATCCGTATGGTAAACAGCCTATAAAGTATAGTTTTAAGGAAAACAGGATCTGGCAGCAGGCCATCATTACATCCAAAGTAGGACGATTTAATTTTAATCATAGATATAGGCTAGAGCAGCGATTTTTAGAGCAAAAAAGCTACGATAGTACAAAACAAGAATATGTACACCTTGACGAGTTTAAGTTTAAGCAAAGAGCTAGATACCGCTTTATGGTAAGCATACCTCTTAATCATAAAGAGATGATAGACAATACTTGGTTTGTGAGTTTATATGAAGAGGTTTTTCTAGGTTTTGGTAAAAACATAGAAAAGAACATAATGGAGCAAAATCGTGTTTCAGCAACTGTTGGATACCGATTTACGAAAGACTTTAATATCCAGGCAGGATATTTAAATCAATTTGTACAGAAAGGAGATGGCATACACGCTGAGAATAATCATAATCTACAAATTGGGGTTACGTATAACTTTGATTGGCGAAAACCAAAAGTGACTAAATGAAAAAACATCCCAGTAGAATGAATCTATTGGGATGTTATAATAGCCAATGAGGAGTATAGGCCTAGCCTAAATCATAGATCTCCTGAATATTATTTAGTATCTCTGGAAAGTCCAGTTTTAGGTCTATCAGCTTACCACTTTGTATGTCAAAAACCCATCCGTGTACTTGTAGTCCACGTTCCTTATAGGCGGTTTGTACAGCTGCTGTTTTAATAAGGTTTACGCACTGTTCTTGTACATTCAGCTCTACGAGTCGGTTATACCGTTCGTCTCCGTCTGGTAATTTATTCAGCTCCTCTCTATGGGTTCTGTACACGTCACGTATGTTTCTAAGCCATGGATTCAAAATGCCTAAGTCTTGAGCGGTCATAGCTGCTTTTACTCCTCCACAGAAGTAGTGACCACACACTACCACGTGTTTTACTTTAAGTTGGTTTACAGCATAGTTGAGCACAGACATTACGTTGAGGTCTATGCTTATTACCATATTGGCAATATTTCGATGTACGAAAACCTCTCCAGGTTCTGCACCCATTATTTCCTCTGCGGTAGCTCTACTATCTGAGCAGCCTATGTATAAAATTTCTGGACTTTGTCCTTTTGATAGTTTTTCGAAGTAGTCTTTATCACCACTCAGTTTGCCGTCTATCCACTCTTTATTGTTTTCGAATACTTTTTTTAAATCCATGATTTTTTACTGCGGCTAATATACAAAAAAAGCCCACTCCAAATTATTGGAGTGGGCTTCTAGTTAGATTTATTCGTCTCTTATTCCTTTATCAATTTAGTAGAGACCATTCCTTGGTCTGTACTTACATTTACAAAGTAGTATCCTGACTGAAGACCGTTTAAGTCTAAAGTAGCAGTATTACTCGCATTAGCAGTAAGTACTACTCTACCAGTTATATCTATTACATTGATAGCTTTTACAGTGTATCTTGTATCTACACTTACAGTCACTTCACTAGTAGCTGGATTAGGATAAACGCTAGCAGCATTGCTTGGTAATATTTCCTTAGTGTTAAGAAGAGATAATTCAATGTCTCCATTGATAAGTGCTACTCTAGGACACATATATCCCATTATAGTATCTATATACGTTCTTCCTTTCATAGGTGACATGTCAGCATTTGATCTTAGACTATTCATATGAGCAGTGAATCCAGAACCTGCTGGTCCTACTTCACGTGTAGCAGTAGGACTCATAGGATCCCAAAATTGCCAAGGGCTAGACTGATTATTCAATATCTCATCAGCCTTAGGAAGAAGTACTGGGAATAATCCTTTTACTTCAGTGTTAATAGTCATTTCTGCCTCGTCATCATAGATGTAAGATACAGTAGCACCATAATGTGCCTCAGCAGCTATGGTATACGGATCATTAGCAGCGATATCTTTGATAGCGTCATTATTTCCTAGCGCATTTGCCTTTTGGATATATAAGTTAGCACCTTGTACATCTACTACATCTTCATTCGTAGTAGGTACTACCACTGTTCCTGAATTGAAAGGAGCAAAAGCGTCTCTTACACAATGGAAAGCGATCATTGGAGCATCTCCAGCTTCTAACCAAGATGTATCAGCAAGTGCACCACCAGCTGTTACTACAGAAGCAATTTCAGTAGAAGTAGTAGAAGGACTATAAGCGTATAGGTTCATTTGACCTCCACTACCGTCTATTTCGCCAACTACGACTCTGTTTATGTATGATGGGCCTGCTCCACCAGCTCTAAATTTTGTAAGTTCCATTTCTTCATTTTTGTCCAATGTCTCGTAAGCTAGAGCTACATAAGCACCAGTTCCTTCACCGTATAGTGTAACCTTATTTGGATCTATGCCATATATAGCAGCATCATCTTTCATGGTTCTCACTGCAACCTTCACATCGTGAATAGCTCTATATACTGCATTTAGAAGTTGACCTCTTCTTACTTCTACATTCGTAGCAAGTGGGTTCCATCCAAGTCTGTAATTAACTGCAGCTGCAACATATCCTCTCTTAGCCCATTCAGTGCAAAGTACAATAGCAGTACTATCATCTTTGTTTCCATTTGGAGATCCGTTAATTCCTGCAGGCAAGAAATTGCCTGTATGTAAGAATAGTATTAATGGACGGTCCGTTGAGTTATCTACAGACGCCATTGGCTTATAGATGTCCATCTTAAGTGCAGTTACCTTTACTTTAGTGGTAATAGTATCGAATGGATTGTAGTGGTTCTCTGGGATAGCGTTTCCGGTCGTAAGTGCACCGCCAATAGCCATGAGATCCGCCTGAATCTGTGCTCCGTTTGAAGCATGCAACTTAGAAGTAAGGAAATCAATGTTAGTTGCATAAGTAACATTAGGAGTCACCTCTATCTCTGCATTGGTATAAATAGCATCTACATAACGAGTCTGAGCCGTTACGCCAAAAGTCATTGAAACTATTAGCAATGTTAAACTTAAGTACTTTTTTTTCATGTTTTTATTTTGATTTGTTATGGATGGCAATATAATACATTAGGGTATATTTTACTTGTCTTTTTTGAAGACGAGATTATGTTGTGCTGAGAAGTAGACCATACGCCCAATAAATGGTCCGCCATAGACTTGATAGTTGAGGTTGTTAAATACGCTTCTCTGACTGTTTTCGCCTTCTTTGTCAAAGAGTGGCATTATGCCTAGAATGTTAGATCCTCCGAGCTTGAATGACATATTCCACTTGGGAACTACATAGTTGATTTGTGCATCTAGCATATCATAAGTAGGTACGCTCCCTGTGAACTGTGGAGACCCTTCGAATACAAAACCTTGTATCCATTTATAGTTGATTCCAAAACCAAAGTTTTCTCCAGTTATTTTTGGAAGTTTTAACTTAGTGCCTGAGAAACTGATGTTGAACTTATGTTCAGGAGTGTTAAACGCTGGAATAATAGGGTCATCTGTTCCCTTCTTATTTAGTACGTTCCAAGAGTAATTTCCCCCTAGATTATATTTTTCAAAAAAGTAATTTAGACCTACAGCAATACCTTGAGTGGTCACATCCTCTTGTGCATTAGCTGCTACTCTAAAGACTTCTACACCTTGAGGCAGTCCGGTTAGTCCGTCAAAATTTGCGTCTATACCAATATTATATCCTATAAAATCTTTGTATGTAGTAAAGTAATATCCTGCATCTATAAAGATGGACTTGTTTGCAATGTTTCCTTTGTAGCCCACCTCAAAGGTTCTAGCTTGCTCAGGTCTTATAGGGTCCACATCGTAGTATTCTAGGTTTGCTAAATTTATGTTGGTAGCAAACGCACTTCTGAATGATTCTATGTCTATTAAAGAATCAAAGCCATTAAGATTACCGATTAACGTAGCACGTCCTACATCATACAGAAGATATTGGTCCGCTAAAGTTGGGTTTCTAATAGCTGATGAGAAAGAAGTCCTAAATACATGGTTAGGTCTATGCTTATAGATAAATGAAGCCGCTGGAGACGCTAAAAAGTCAAAGTTTTGATTTTTGTCCAACCGAGACGTGATATTTAGAATAACTCTATCTGCCATCCAACGTTTATCTATACCTGCGTATATTCCTGCTTCTAGATTTCTAATGACTACATCGCCGGTATCATTTAATATAGTTCCTTTAGATTCTGGTGCATACATTCTGCTACTCGTCCCTACCGTGATTATTCCAAACTTAGGTTTGAATTTATATTCCCCTTGCAGGTGATACAGGGCAGACTGGTCAAAAAATCGAGTTCCATTTTCCGTGAATAATCTAGAAGTAATATCATTAAAGGAGCTATCAAATTCTGCTGTTCCTGGGGATAATCTGAATTTGTCTATAATTGTTCTAGTTTCATCATGAAGTTCGGATACTTTATCACTATTAGCACTTATAAATGGTAGGTAAATTGAATTGTACCAAGACTCTTGAGACTCGTGAATATTAGGATCATAGGCCACATACCCCGGAAGAGACTCTACTTCACTAAATTTACTTCTTCTCCAGGTTCTTTCATAAGCATTGTACCAGTCCTCTTCAAGCTTGTCTGCTTCATTTAGTCTAAACGCTGTGGTGACTATATCATATGTATCTCCTGCATCCTCATTCGTGCTATACATTCTCAAAAAGAATTTATCTTTTTGTTTCCATTCTAAGTGATTTTGCCAGAAGCGTATATTATGTAATCGGTATCTGTTATCACCTTGATATACAGTGCTTCCAGTGCTAAAG
Source organism: uncultured bacterium (assembly GCA_963933305.1). GTDB lineage: Bacteria > Bacteroidota > Bacteroidia > NS11-12g > UBA9320 > UBA9320. Next base: position 3,428 of record CAWVTM010000074.1, on the reverse strand, counting down.
TTAAATGAATAGTCTAATTGTATGCTATCATTGAATTTATAACTCAATGTAGTGTTTAGTTTGAGATTATCTGTATTGTAATTTACTAAGTCTTTTTCTTGATATCCTGTTCTATAAAATGAACCTAGCCCCGCACCCTTATTGTATATTTGGGCTGGATCCTCATAGTCATCATTTCCATTAGCTAGCACTTCATCTCCATAGACATTTACTCTATCATAACCACCCGGATTACTGCGGCCATGTTCACTGTCCTGTGTCGGATTATAGTTTTCTGCTTCCCAGTCGTATGCTTGCATATAAAATGCATTCACTTTGTATCCAAACGTTTTACGTCCTTTATCATTGGTGAGATAATCGGCATATCGTATTGCTACTTGGTTAAGATTTCGTTCTCCTACTTTCACTTCACTCAGAACACCAGGGAAGTCATAACTTTCCTTCGTTTCCATCGCTATTACTCCATTAAATGCATTGGGGCCGTAGAATGCACTACTAGCTCCTGCTATTACGTTTACTCTTTGGATGTCTAAGTCACTAGCTCCTAGGAAGTTTCCTAAAGCAAAGTTAAGTCCGGGACTCTGATTATCTACGCCATCTATGAGCTGCAGCGAACGTACAGGACTCGTGCTATTAAATCCACGGGTATTTACTACTCTAAATGCAAGACTGGCTGCTGTCACGTCTACGCCCTTCAGGTTTCCTAAGCTCTCATAAAACGAAGCCGCAGGAGCATCTTTGATAGCTTGTATACCTATGGACTCTATGGTAAGTGGAGCCTCTTTAGATTTTTCTGTGACTCTACTTGCTTTTACGGTAGTCCCGGTGAGCACATTATCAGCGCTTTCTCGCATCGTTATTTTGATTTTACTAGTAGCAGAGGTTACTTTTATCCTCTGTTCATTATACCCCAGATATGAGACCAAGAGTGTAATCGGTAGAGCGGGTACTTGTATATTAAATTCACCTTCTTCGTCGGTGATAGCACCTAGTCCTTTTTCTGCAGGTACGGTTATATATGCACCTATTAGGACTTCTCCATCTTTGTTTTTAACCTTACCATTTAGTGTTTGTGCCTTCGCCGAAAAGGCTAAAAGCACTACTGCAAATAGTAGAAGATGAAGTTTTAATTGTTGTGTTATTCTCATGTGTGAGTTATTTCCAAAAATCGAAAGTAACAAATATTCTATATAGTGAAGTGATTTATAGTTAATCCGTCAAAAAAAACTAATATCGAACCAATGGAAAAAGTCAAAAATGTGGTCAAAATAGTGCTGGTAATCCTATTAGCAGCATATTTTTTAGGGCCTAAACCTAGTGTTTTGGTGCTAGATGCTAATGCTGCTCCTAGTAAGGATTCTACTGATTTTAATCTAGCTTATGTAGCGGAATCTATAGCTATTAAAGAAAGTAAGTTGTCTATTCGGTCAGGCAATGAGTCCCAATTATATTGGGCAGATAGCTCTGGTAAAAAAACCAAATATGTTCTCTTGTACCTGCACGGTTTTTCTGCCAGTCCAGAGGAGGGAGCTCCTGTGCACCTGTCTTTTGCCAAAAAATATGGAATGAATTTTTATGCACCCCTTCTTCAAGGACATGGACTAGTAGAGAGTGAGCCTATGATAGACTTTACTGCAGAAGGATTTATTAATTCTGCTAAAAATGCAGTCAGAATCGCTAGATTGATGGGGGATAGTGTTATCGTCATGTCCACAAGCACGGGCTGTACAGCCGCTCTATTATTAGCATCTGATGCTAATAATCAGATACATAGCCTTGTTTGTTATTCGCCTAATATTCGTGTGTTTGACAAAAGAGCATCCTTACTTACTGGTCCCTGGGGGCTTCAGATCGCTAGATTAGTGAAAGGTGGAGATTATAACGTCTGGCAAGCTCCTGTGGGAGTAGAGCAGTATTGGCACTTGAAATATAGGCTAGAAGCTGTCATAGAGATGCAACGTCTTCTTGAGGGAACTATGACTAAGGAAACCTTTGAGAACATAAAGTGTCCTACTTTTATAGGTTACTATTATAAAAATGAAGAAGAACAGGATAAGGTAGTTTCTGTGCCTCGGATACTAGAAATGTATGAGCAATTAGAATCTACAAAGAAAAGAAAAGTTGCTTTTGCAGATGCAGGTGTTCACGCCATGGTAAGCAGTCTATTTTGCAATTCTACTCAGGCGATTTCTGACTCTACGTATGCTTTTGCCGATAGTGTGTTAGGCGTAAAGTAATTACAGCATGAAGTACTTTTAAAACCCTAAATCAATTTTTGGGAATAAACTTTCGATTATTTGTTGCGTCGCAGACTCCTTAGTAAGGTCCGCAGGCAATATTTGGTCTAAGTTTTCTTTGGTAAGGAAAAATAAACTATGCGTAATAAACTTGGCGTATAAGACGGAGTCCTGTACGTCTTCAGGCATCAGATATACCTTAGTGTTCAATATTTGTTCGTAGTGTTGGTTCATTTTTACCTGAATATATTGAATAGATTTCCTGCCTATGGCACCTGCGATACTGCTGCTGTGATACTTTTTACCAAAAAAATCAATTCTATAGACCAATTCTAAATCATGATTCAATAGGTTCTGAAGTGGATCCGGATTCTCAAGGATATTTTCAGATTTCTCTAAGTGCTCATTAATTCGTGATTCACATAGAGCATCATACAGTTGCTCTTCTGTATCAAAGTTAGACTTTATATCTGCTATACTTATGCCACTGAAGTTGCTGATATTTTGAAAATTTAAGTCGTTTTTTTCTCCGCTTCTAACTAGCTGGAGTAGTGCCTCGAGTATTTGCTTTTTTAAGCTCATCTTGCTATGCCATTGTTGTTTTTGGTTTGAAAAGGGCTATAATCAATCGTCTAGATTGAGCCTTAAATTCTTCTTGGCTTAGTGATTTTATTTTCTCAGCATCAAAGAAAAGACTGTGCACTATAAAATGAGCATACAGACGAATATCCAAATTTTTATCAGGTCTAAGCTCTGGGTTAAGCCTCAGTAAATCAAAGTAATTTTTGGACATCCCTTTTTCTATATAGTCTTTGACAAACAATACAGTCTTATTTCTTGGGAGTTCAATTTCTGAGGATGGAGTATCTCTTAGGTATAAATAAACATTACTCAGGTCATGCCGTATGAGTGTGGCAAGGGCGTTTTCTCCTCTTAGTTGTAATATTTTTTGAGATTTTTTTTGGTGATCTCCCCAGTATTCGATAGACGCGTGGTAAAATACATCGTCAATATCTATAAACTCCGCTTCGACTTTCGCTACTTTTATTCCTACTTTATCTGCAAGCCAGTTGAAGTCAATTTTATTGATATCTGTATATTTACCTTGCTGTTTTAATACGTCTAATATTTCTTTTCGGTAGCTTCTTTGCATTTATTAGTATATATGTATGAGTTTTATAATAGTCAACC
>CAWVTM010000073.1:0-8895 GCA_963933305.1 uncultured bacterium | reverse complement strand
CAGAATTAGACTTTGGTGGAGTATCTCTAATACAAGCAGATGCTGCTATCACTTTCAAAGGGGAGGGGCACTTAGGTGATATAGTCCAAGTAGACGTAGCTTTGGAGAAGACCGGTGGATCATCATTTGACGTGTACTATAGATTTACTAATTCCACAAAAGGAAAACCCATGGCAGAAATTCGTACGGCTCTTGTCTGTTTTGATTATGAAAAAGGGAAGGCTGTGAGAATGACACAGCGTGCATTGGATTCAGGGATTTTTGGTTAATTCATTTTAGTCTTAACTAGTTTTAAGAACGGAGTCTGGTTATGGTATCAACAAATCTATCATTCCTCAAATAGTCTCTCTAATTTTAAGTGTATGAGTACCTTGCCAATGCTCTAAATATGCAACTTTTATCACATTCTTTTTAATGGTATAGACTGTGCAGAGCTGTTTTTGTGATTATGAAAACAATACAACATATCACAAGTCAAAACACTATTTTCGCCAAAGATTATGTGGTTGAGTTTTGCATCTAATATTTTAATACTTGTGGTAGGTGTATTCTTATACCTGAAGTATGAGGAAGAATACGCACAGAAGTCCTGGGGTTACTTTGTTTTGCTCACCGGTTTGGCCGCGGGTGTTGCCGCTTTTGGACATTTAGATATCTTAGCTTTAGACACACGAGGGTATCTGTTATTTGTTTCCCGTTTACTAAATATTCTGTCCATGCTTGGATTTGTGAAAGGAGTTTTAGACCACTTTGGTCATACTACTAGAGGTCATCAATTCGCGAATTATATTCTATTCTCTGGTGTTTTCATCTGGCTTTTCTATCAAAATATCAATTACTTAGGAAGTAAGCAAGCATTTACACCAGTAATTGTCTATGCAGTAATAGGAATGATAGTCATAGGCGTGCCTCATTTTATACTTGCACTTAAAGAGGTCAAGCAATCATCCTTTTTCATATTAGGAGGAATTTTACTTTTGACGATATCTGCATTTATATTCAAAGCCATTCCAGAAGGGAGTGGAATAAAACCATCAGATATTAGCCATATATTAATAGCATTCTCCTTAGTGTCTCTGACGATAGGGTTCAAAAAAACACTGCCTTAAATGAAAATTAATTACGTATTACTTCTTACCATTCTTTGTGTAAACGTCACTACACAAGCTCAAGACCAATCGTATGATACGAATGATTCTCTAGTGGTTCGATCTATTTTTGATGAAGCTCTCACGAATGGTGAAAGCTACGCTAACTTAAATTACCTCTGTAAAGTAATAGGTAAGAGGATTACAGGTAGTCAAGCGGCAGACGATGCTGTATCGTGGTCTAAAAGTGTGGTACAAGAGTATGGAGTAGATAGTCTTTATATGCAAAGTGTGGAGGCGGAGCATTGGATCAGAGGAGAAAAGGAGTCGGTAGCCATAAGTGAAGACACAGAGATATTGCTCAATGCGTGCTCACTAGGAGGATCTGTAAGTACGGATGGTCCGCTGCAGGCTGATGTAGTAGAAGTGTCCGGTATGGACGAGCTAAAGGCATACGGCGTTGGAGAACTTACAGGAAAGATAGTGTTCTTAAACGAACCGATGGATAAGAAAAAGATCAACACCTTCAATGCTTACGGAGCGTGCGTAGCACAGCGATACAGTGGTGCATCTGAAGCTGCCAAAAGAGGAGCTGTAGCAGTATTGGTCCGTTCACTTACTACACTTACAGATGTGTATCCACATACAGGAAGTATGGGCTATGAGAATGGAGTGACTAAAATACCTGCAGCTGCCATAGCTACTCAAGACGCAGACGTACTCCACCGCTATATCGATAGCTTGGGTGCGGCTAAGGTGACTATGAACCTAAGCTGCTATACCAGTGACAGAGTAGTAAATACTCATAACTTAATAGCAGAAATAAAAGGATCCGAGAATCCTGAGCAGATTATTGTTTTCGGGGCACATATAGATAGCTGGGACAAAGGAGAAGGAGCCCATGACGATGGAGCAGGAGTGGTGCAGTGCATGGAGGTCCTTAGACTCTTCAATGAAATGGGACTAAAACCTAAAAATACGATACGCATGGTGCTTTATATGAATGAAGAAAATGGCAATAGAGGAGGAAATACCTATGCTGAAAATGCCAAAGCAAGTGGTGAGAATCATATTTGTGCTATAGAAAGTGATAGGGGTGGATTCTCTCCTCGAGGGTTTAGCATTGATGGTACAGACAGCCAGTTGGTCGCTGTATCTAGCTGGCAGAAGCTCCTTGAACCTTATGGTCTGCACTACTTTAAAAAAGGATACGGAGGGGTAGATATAGGTCCGCTAAAGAAAAAACAAAATCGTGTGAATGAGAATTTATTTTTAATGGGACTTTATCCAGATTCTCAGCGGTACTTTGATTATCATCACTCGGCTGATGATGTTTTTGAAAATGTAAATCAGCGTGAGCTAGAGCTAGGAGGAGCGAGTATGGCCACAATGCTGTATTTAGTAGATACCTATTCGTACCTCTTTGGCGATTAGTTTTATGACATCTTTTTTCATTTAAAATCTGGATATTTGTACTATGAAAAAGATAGTACTGATTTTTAGTTTTTTTATGCTAACGGGGATTGCAGTTAACGCTCAGTTTAAACCATTCAATGCTTCCCTAGGGTTTAACTGGAATGTTACTCAGCGTGTGCCAAATCAAGTGCCTAAAGCATTTTTCAATGACATTGCTTTTTCAAATCAATTCAATGTGTTTACTACTCTTAATCGGGTATTTAGCGAGTATGGTGTCGGGTTTAAAGGGAAACGTAAGAATATTTACTTTGACTTTTCTCTACTGCAAGGCACAGACTATCTCAGTGCTAGTGAAAGCGATTATGTTACTACTAATGACACCTCCTACTTCACAAGTTCAAACTATGATGTGAGTAGTGCATTGATAGGACTGAGAAGTGCTATACGGCTAAGTACTCCCAGAGATCAGCGATTTGTGGTGCATTATAGCTTTGGTATAGAAGGACTATTAGCGTATGATGTAGATGCAGAAGGGCAGGTATGGAGCAGAGATAGTAACTTCGGTGCATCTAATGAGACCAGAACCTTTATAGAGCCAAGTTTTTCTGGATCGTATGGCAATGCCAGTCTTGTTCAGAATATTGGATTAGCATTTAAATTTGGTAAGGACGAAACGAAGTTTCCATTTAATAAAGCATATATAGAAAGTGACTTCCAGCTGCTCAATAACTTTGCTTTTATAGATGGGACTACTTCTCAGTACCGCACGTTTGGACTTATCCTAGCCTTGGGTTATCAGTTTTAATTAAAGCTTGCAACAAGCTCTAAGATTCCTTCCCTCTTGCCTTCAAAACAATTTTTTGTACAGTCTTTTCTTTTACTTTCTAATCCATTAAATACCACCTGTATTGGAGGTGTAATTTAAGATAATTGAGCTCTTTTAAAATGTACTAATTATACTTGATTTTGCGGTTAGGGCTTCAATTTTTATTGAGTTTACTCTTCTTAATCCTCTGGGTCCAACTTACTTAAGAAACGAGCTACTGTCCGCGGGCTTGCACTTCTGATTCTAAACCTACCCTTATTCAACTTAGGACCGTCTTCCTTAATTATATCATTAAAATCCTTATCTGTACTAGCTACGGTTACACTACCCATGTAGTAGTCGATGTAAAACCAGTCGTACTTGCTTACTTCTAGGTATATCGTGTATTTGGTGCTGCTTCTACGCTTGGTTATAGCTACTCGTGCGTCTATCTGGCGATTTACTTGTTGGCCATTAATTGTGGCTACGTGAATAGGGTCATAGCTCAGAAACTGTCTGGTAGTAGGAGAGTAGTGCAGGCTCATCTTACTGAAAAATAAATTTCGGTCTAAGTCCCCTTGAGGTCTAAGCTCGCCAGAAGTAGCGTATTCTAGTGCTTTATCTAGCTTTTTATCATCTAAGTATTCTGCCATAGCATTAGCCACGAAGGTACTATTATTATCTGCTGGTGGATTGTCATTGTCGTTCATGACCGCTGCTATTCTAGTATAGCATTCTTCTGGTAGCTTTATGTTTAATGCGAGTATAGAGTTGATGATAAATGAAGAGTCACTGGTTAGCTTTTTTAGATTACCAGCCATTAGGCCATTGAAGTTCTCGTCTACGTCCATCCCAAAGTTCAGCTTGCCTTCAGAGTATACTTCTTGTGTGCTGTTATTGAAGGACAAGAAACTACCGCGTTTCGTGCCTTCCATTAGCTTCATAGAGTCACCTACGAAGAAGGTTTTATTTTCTTCATCATAGTAGAAAATACCAGTGTCAGAAGTGATTTCCATGTCTGCATAACTGCGTTTTGAATTAAATAGAGATGGATAGATGTGTACGCTATCATTTGCTATACTTACGGCAGCATACATCTTTCTCCGGTCTTCATTAAGTATGTTCTTAGCCGGGATTATTATATCCTGAGGATCTGGCTGTCCGCTATACCTAAACCACGCACTCGGATATAAGTCTAAACTATGTAGTGGTTTTACATACCCGTTAAAAACGAGGTCTTCCTCATGACTGTGTAGTTCTGTTTGCCCTTTGAAGCCTATCATCGGGCTTATAGCAAAGGAGGCAGAGTCTTTTATAAATCCACTAGCGAGTACCGTAGTATCACCCCTACCTTTTACACGCATCTTATTAAAGTAAACTATCTGATCAGTATTGTGCTTGTCTTTATACTTATAATAGGAATTACCACTAATCAGGTAACGTCCCTCTATTTTAAGGTCAGCATCATATAGTTCATGATTTTTGTTATCTCTTGCCGCTAGCATTCTAGCCTCTTTCAGACGCTGCATATCTGCGTCTTCTCGGATCTCTACTTTGCCATTAAAGGGGAATACTCTACTGTCTGCTACATCTATATAAGGTACGTTATCAGCATAGATAATCCCTAGTTTCATATCAAATAGTGCTTTAGTACTTTCGAATCTTAGTCCCTGCTGCTCGTACTTATTACTTACAAAGTAGGATTTTTCTTTAGCTAGGAGTGGCCCTTTGTCCAAAGCGATAGTCTGTGCATTCATATCCCAAGTGTACTCATCCATAGAGCTGGCATAAGCGTTAAATGGAAAGCTAGTAAGCTTACCTTTTTCGTTTTGTTTAAATTCGGCTATATGCGTATTGAAATCTACGTAAGCGTTCATATTATCAGAAGAGAATGCTATTTTATTTGCGGTGATAGCACCTATCTCTATAGCTGATACTGCAGCGTCTACCTTGTTTGGCTGATACTGCATATTGGCAGATGTAAGCGTAGCCTTATCCCAAGTAAGCACACCGCTACCTACTATCTGATTACTGGTTTGTATCAGATTACCGGCAAATTCCTGTCCGTCACGCAGCACTTGTACTGTATGTCCATTGGTATTCACATACATAGAATCCTTGGCTGGGAGCCATTTGGTAAGCACATCTTTGGCAAAAACATTGGGGTATTTACTGTTTTCGTTTACAGTATAGGTCTCTGCTACTGCACTGGTATAGTCGGGAGTCATTAGGATCTCTTGAGAACTTACTTGTGCACCTTGGAAGTCTATAGTACCCCTTGCCGTAAATCCTTCTTCGCTTAGTTTAATGGCTACGTCTCCAGAGCCCTTGCCACCATACATAGGGTAGGAAGCCATTGGTTTTTCAAAACCGAGAGAGTAGTCATCCATAATTTTAGCCTCATACCTGAAATCAGGGACAATACCAGCAGAGACAAACAGCCCAGGGAAACTGAGCTCAGCAGTAGTGAAATTATCCATGTTTTCAATGGTAAAGGGATCTACCTCAAAACGGAATCGCTCTTTGTCATACGCTCCATTGTGTATACTTTTTTTATCATAGGCTATTACGGCTCCTTTTTTACTGGTGAAGCGAGGGTATTCTGGGAAGTTTAAGAGTCCAGACTTATTCGTAGATTTATCTATCTCCAGAGTTCCGTTTATATCTCTTAATACAGATTTTACGGCTACTAGTCCACCGTTACCACTTAGATCTTCTGTGAATATGACCATCTCTTCTATATTGTCGGAGGATATTTCGAAACTAAAGTAGTCGAATTCAAAGGCTTCAGCGTAAAAATCAAATTTACCTGCGGTGACTTTCCCGCCAAAAGACATCCGACGCTTATTTTTTAGGATGACCTGCTGCTCGTGTGGAAATACGTATACACTCTGACTATCGCTAAGTCGGAAAGCTCGCACACCCTCCATTACAAATGTATTATTTATCAAATTTAAAAAAGCATTAGACCTTGCGGAAATTACAGATGAGAATCTGATTACATCGTAGTCCATTATTTTCATATGTGAGAGTACCGCGTGATCTAGTTTTTGACGTACTTTTATGGTGTCAGTAGCAGGATTAAAGAATAAATAGCCAAGGTCAGCTAGTTCTACTATCTGAGGTTTGAGGTACATCTGCTTGCTTCCCATCCAGCGTGCATATTCTGAGAAGGTAAACTCACGTTTTCTGTTTTTTACTACAAAGTCACGCATCTTGGAAAGTGGGTGATACTTCAGCATACCTCTAGGTATTTTTTCGTAGCGTATTTCTTTATAAAATTCTTTAGATTCTATGAAGGCTTTGCCTTCTTCTCCTACCATGTCAAACTCTATCTGAGGAAGGTCAAGATTCCAAATGACCTGATCTACAAATATGTCTACTTCCTGATCATCATTGAAAAATGGAGCCTGTTCTAGTCCTTCTTTCCCACGGCTCATTACGAGTACTTTTTGGTCCAGGTTTAAGTTGAAATTAAGCTTAGGATGAAAGATGGTTCCACTATCTGTGAGTATAGTTACCTCACTAGCTAATGTTGTTATTTTGCCTTCATTCAGGCTAAAATACTCTGATTTGGCTAGTATACGTTTTTTACCTTTGTAGTAGATTTCCACTTTACTGGGGCTTTTTGCACTGCCATTCGCTATGATTTCTGCTCCTTTCATAGCATACCCACCACTGAATTTAACTGTATTGTCTAAGTATGAGCCTAGCTCTAAATCTTTTTTGAATGATGTGAATTGGGGAAACTGAGATTTATTGAGACTAGACCTCGCTATATTCTTAGCGCTGCTTGCTCTATCCTTGAAGCTACCATACAGTGGATTAGTAAGAAAATCGTCATTATGAAAGAGTACCGTATCTATGTCTAACTCTGCCTTGTCAAAGGATACAGAATAATTGCCTTCTATGTCTGCATAAATATTTTCTATTCCAAAACCTACTCTCTCCCAGCTTAATTTCCCTTTTTTACCCTCCCATACATCGGTATCTAAAAAGTAACTACCTGAGGTCTGGTAAATGGTTATTTGATCTACTTGAGCTTGACACGTTAAGTCTATGTCTTTAAAGGCGATCTGGACTCTATTATTGTTAAAGAGAAACCGATAATTATCAGTACTTGCATACCAGTTTTTAGTCTCAGATACATACAGTAGATTATCCTTAAATAGATTTCTAGAAGCCTGCATAAGCGTAAGGAAGGTCTTGTTACCAGATTGTATAGCGGGACTTAAAGACTTTGCCCAGCTAATATACTTGGATTCATCTATGGAGTCCTTGGCATAGAGCATAGTCTCTGTAAAAAGTACAAAGCTTGGTATCCTCAAGTCATTTTGCAGCATCTGATTAGCTACATTGATGATGTTACGCTGCTCGGGCTCTACAAACTTTGCAGAGTCCCACTTGGTCGTAAATGATTCCATAATAGCCTGACCTTCTCTAGTGTTATCGCTATTGATGTACGCATTAAATTCCACTATGAATACCTCGGGCTTTTGTGAGAAGGAGCGCGGTTGTGCCACTGCTAAAAAAACTAAAAGTAAAAAGGATAATGTGATATAGTATTTTTTTTGGAGCATAGTTATGCTAATATGTATTCTGTTTGTAACCAATTATTGTCGACGTGTTTACCTACTAAGGTCAATCCGTATGCCGAAGCTGCAGTCTGCTGCTCATCAAAATCTTGATCTAAGAAACCGCAGAGTATAAGATGCCCACCATTATTGAGTTTAGCTACGAACTCTGGTAATAATCTCAAGTTTATGTTCTTCACGATGTTACTTACTATGATGTCGAATTTTTCGGTCAGATGCTTTACACTATCTGCCTGCTGTACTTCAACGTTTTTAGCCTTATTTAATTGTATGTTTTCGTGCGTATTGTCCGTGCAGTTAGTATCATAGTCTATTGCTAGTACTCGTCTTGCTCCTTTTTGCGAAGCTAATATAGCGAGTAAACCACTGCCGCAGCCCATGTCTAGTACAGCCTTATCTTCACAGTCTAATTGTTCTAGGGCTATGCCACTCAAGCGAGTAGTCTCGTGATGTCCCGTCCCGAATGCCATTTTTGGGGTGATGATGATATCGTGCTTGTAGCCGCTACTTGGGTGAAAAGGTGCACGAGCCTGAATATGCTCGCCGATTATGGCTTCTTTGAAGTTTTCTTCCCACATCGCATTCCAGTTTTCATTGACTACATCTACTATCTGTTCTAGTGACAGGCCGAAATTAGCGAGTAAGGCTAAGGTCTCATCTTCTTTGTAATTCTCTGCTTTGCAATAGGCAATAAGCCTTCCCTTTTCATAAGAGGTGCCTTCATAACCAGACTTTTGGAGTAAGAAACTTATGGTTTCTTCTAGGTCTTGATCACAGATAATATGTATTGCTTTGTAGCTCATTTATTTATGCTACAATATTACATTTTGGAAATGCTCGTTTTGTTGGATTGGTTAATTTGTTGGTAATTGTTGGAGACAGAGTAAAATGTACTAGTACTTTATATTAAATTCTATTTAATTTAAACAAAAAAAACAGTTTGAGCTCACACCCAAACCGCTTTTGTTTTACTGTTAATGTAATTGATGCT
>CAWVTM010000072.1:0-9206 GCA_963933305.1 uncultured bacterium | reverse complement strand
CAGTACAACATTCCTGTCAAAACAATTCCACCTGTAAGTTCATGGATAAATGGGGTATTCAACCCTCGAAGCATAAAACCCGTCAATATAGAAGACTTGCTCGGGCGAGATCCTATACATCTAGGCAAAGGTAAAATTAATGCAGAGCTCGATGGTCAAGTAATCCTCATCACAGGTGCTGCTGGCTCTATAGGCAGTGAGATAGCTAGGCAATGTGCTCAGTTTAACCCTAAAATGCTTGTGCTGATAGACCAAGCCGAAACACCACTCTATGACCTACAGAATGAACTCGGAATAAGCAACACTATAGAAATGATAGTAGCTGATGTATGCAATACCAATAGACTAGAACGAATATTTGCACACTTCAAGCCTACATATGTGTTTCATGCTGCTGCATATAAGCACGTACCTCTTATGGAAGGTAATCCGTATGAAGCTATCAATACTAATGTCTTTGGTACCCAAAACATTGCTAACTTGTCAGCAAAACACAAGGCAAAGAAATTTGTACTCGTAAGTACAGATAAAGCTGTAAATCCAACTAACATTATGGGAGCGTCTAAACGGATAGCTGAGATCTATGTGCAGTCTCTAAATGCTAAACTTAGATTAGAGAGCGATAACCATACACGTTTTGTAACTACAAGATTCGGAAACGTACTGGGTAGTAATGGATCTGTAATCCCACTATTTAAAAAACAAATAGAGTCAGGAGGACCAATAACCGTTACGCACCGAGATATCACACGTTTCTTCATGACTATTCCTGAAGCCTGCCGACTCGTCCTAGAAGCTGGGGTGATGGGATCAGGTGGAGAGATCTATATATTTGATATGGGGGAATCTGTTAAAGTAGTGGACCTTGCTCGCAAGATGATAAAGCTATCAGGGCTTGAAGAGGGAAAGGACATAACAATAAAATATACCGGTTTGAGACCTGGAGAGAAACTAACAGAAGAACTGCTAAATGATAAAGAGTCCACCATAGGTACGCACCATCCTAAAATAATGATAGCTAGAGTGACTAAGTACAATTATTTAAAAGTAAATGATTTAATTAACAATTTATATCTTAAAAAGGACAATTTAACTAATGTGCTGCTCGTGAAGACAATGAAAAAAATCGTCCCAGAATATATAAGTAATAACTCTGTGTACGAAGAGCTAGATCAAAAGTTTATTGATTCTTAGTTATATAGATTCGGATTTAAGCTTCCACTTCACCGCTCCTTTGATACTTTTAAGTCTTTCTGTTATCCATAAAAGTTGTAAAGGAGCCCTTTCACCCTGAAATCTTACAGTAAATGTGTCTCTCTGATTAGTAGAATATTGAATTACGGTAGCTGGCACGTCTGAGTACCCTGAAATGTATTCTTCGTCATATGTTTCCCATTTACACTTTTTAGCTTCCGCAAAGGTCACACAAACTGTATCTGAATTCACTTTAGCTTCAAACACTCCTATACTATCCATAAATCTGCGTGCATCAAGCAGAGCGGAACCGTTCCCGTCGACGGTCAATTTATAGATAGGACACTCACCAAAGCATGCTGTTTGTTCTATAGAGATATAAGTATTCTTCGTAGACTTTCTGCAACCATTTTTGGCGGAATGACAGGAAACAAAAAACGCTGCAACTAGCAGCGTTATAATATAGATGTTTTTCAAAGCCATACTATCTTAAGTCTATTTCAATCACCCCTGGCTTATTCTTAGAATTAAATTTAAAATAACTTTCACTAATGGCTACATTTGGCTCAAAATCAGTTATTATATATGTAGTTATTAGCCCGTTTTTACTGAAAACGCTCATTTCCCTCACCTTATTAGCAAGTTTATCTATACCCAATTTAACTAAGTAATATCCTTTATTCTTATCTGTGGGGGTTAGCTCTACTACGTCTAGTGTCTTAGTGCCATTGGTCACCTGACCCGCATACTTATGAACGAATCCCTTTTCGTATATTGTGAATATCTCAGAAGGATTAATATCCATAGACTTAGGATTAAATTTAGATATCTGCACTTCATTAGCATCTTCTAGGTACGTCCATATCGTCTTACCGTCACAAAATATTTCCTGACCTGACATAGTGACTCTGAATTTTTTCCCTTTTTGATAAAGAGTACCAGACTGTTTCACTGTAGCATCTGTCTGCTTATTTCGTATACTTACTGCAAAATTCGCCTTTACAGATTTATAGGTTTTATAGGTTTTGCTCAGTTTGTTAAGTATAGCTGAACTCTGATTGTCTGAAGATGAAGAATGCAGAAGCATAGGACTTAAAACTACCATTCCTAAAACTGCTGCTATTAGTAAAAATCTTTTCATTTTTTATTATTTCTAATGTAGATTATTCAAGAACTGTTCCAAAGCATATTCATCTGGAAGCAATACTTTACGTGCCTTACTACCCTCAAAAGGTCCTACAATACTAGATGCTTCTAACTGATCTATCAAGCGTCCTGCTCTATTATATCCAACTTTTAGTCTACGCTGTATAAGACTGGTACTTCCTTGCTGATGTATCACTACTATACGTGCTGCATCTTCAAAGAGTGCATCTCTGTCATTGGCATCAAAATCAGAAGTCTCTGCATCTGATTCTTCTCGAACCTCTGGCAATAGATGTGCGTCCGGGTATCCTCGCTGATTACCTATGAATGCTGTAATAGTGTCTACTTCTGGTGTGTCTACAAAAGGACACTGTAAACGAATCATGTCACTACCTGTAGAATAGAGCATGTCACCCTTTCCTATCAGCTGATCTGCTCCATTTCCATCTAAGATAGTTCTGCTATCTATTTTACTACTTACTCTGAATGCTATACGAGCAGGGAAATTAGCCTTTATAGTACCGGTGATGATATTTACAGATGGCCGCTGTGTAGCTAGTATTAGATGGATACCTATAGCACGAGCGAGCTGGGCTATACGACCTATAGGGTGCTCTACCTCTTTGCCAGCAGTCATAATAAGGTCTGCTACCTCATCTATAATTACGACTATATACGGAAGGTACTTGTGACCTTCATCGGGGTTAAGCTTCCGCTTAATAAACTTTGCATTGTATTCTTTTATGTTGCGAACCAGTGCACTCTGTAGAAGAGCATATCGCTCATCCATTTCCACACAAAGGGAGTTTAGTGTGGTAATAACCTGCTTATTATCCGTAATAATAGCTTCTCCTTCCCCAGGTAACTTAGCCAAGTAGTGCCTCTCTATCGTTTGATAAAGTGTAAGCTCTACTTTCTTAGGATCTATCATCACAAATTTAAGCTCTGCAGGATGTTTGCGATAAAGTAAAGAAATAATGATGGCGTTAAGTCCTACTGACTTACCCTGTCCTGTAGCACCTGCCATGAGTAGATGAGGCATTTTTGCTAAATCTGCTACAAATACTTCATTAGATATGGTCTTACCAAGACAAACAGGTAATGCTGCATCAGAATTTCTAAACTTAGCACTATTAATAGCCGAATACATGCTCACTATCTCTGGTTTCATATTAGGCACCTCTATGCCTATAGTACCTTTGCCAGGGATAGGTGCGACGATACGTATACCCAAAGCAGCAAGGCTTAGTGCTATATCGTCTTCCAAATTTTTTATCTTAGAAATACGCACTCCTGCCTCTGGCACTATCTCAAAAAGTGTGACAGTAGGTCCTATGGTGGCTTTGATACTGGCTATTCCTATCTTATAATTATTCAGTGTCTGAACAATCATATTCTTACTCTTTTCTAGGTCATCCTTACTTACCTCAGTCTTATCCCCTTGGCCATACTTATTAAGGAACTCTATCTTAGGAAATATATAATCTCTTAGGTCTAGCCTAGGATCAAACGGTTCATCTATACCATAATGTTCTTTTTGCTTGTTTTTATCTACTTTTTCTTCTTTTGGAGTATCCTCTATTTTTAGTTCTAAATCCTCGACATCGTCTTCTTTATTCTCAGAGTGAGAATTACTTTCAGCAGCTATTATAGGTTCTGGAACAGAGTCTTCTACCACGTCATTTAATTCTTCTTCTGGCCGCTCTACTGTAAATGAAAGATCTTCGTCACCTTCCTCTGTTACTATCTCATCGTTACTCGGCAGTGCTATCTCATCTTTGGCAAAAAGAGACTCTTCCGGATCTAACTCAGAGTTATCCTCTTCTTCTATGTCTAGTGGAGTCTTCGTCTTAAGTATTCGCTTATTTCTTATGCTTTCTAGTACATCTATGCTAAATGCTACGTATAAGAAAAATAGGGTCACCAAGCCTAAAATAAGCACCATACCTATAGTACCTACTAGCGACTTAGAAAAAAGGAATACTCCATATCCCAATAATCCACTTAAAAGCGGAAAACTCTTTGAAAAAAGAAGTGCACAAACCAATGATACCCATATTGCGGTAACCATAAGTTTACTAGCTGTTTTGGGCCGAACACTAAACTTACTATTGAAATACAGATTAAATCCAAGGATAAAAAAGATAGGATAAATGAAAAAAGCTCCGATTCCGAAGCCATTGTAAATGAAGAAATGAGCTAAAAAAGCTCCTAATTTCCCCATAATGTTCTGTGGGATTAAATTTTTAAAGTCAAAAATAAAATCACTAACTCCAGTATTGAGTATACTCTGATCCGCACGCCAAGTGAATAAGTAACTTATAGAAGCTAAAAATACAAATACAGAAAAAAGCAATATTACCCCTCCTACTATCTTGTATACCAGCGTATTACCTCTCTTGTCTTTACTAGACTTATCTGCTTTGTTATTTTCTTTGGTAGTTGAAAGTGCCATCTAATTACAGCCATCGAAAATAGACTTACTAAGCCATTAAATGTGAGTTCATTTCTACACAATATGTTTGCTGTGTACTATTTACTGTAGATAGAATTTAGTCTCTGATAAGTTCCACCTGTCCTTCAGCAAGTCTGTCATCTCGCTCACAGTTATAGCCATAGTCTAGTACCCAGAAATACGTTCCTTCTGGCATAAGCTTCTTTGTGTTTTCATGCCTTCCATCCCAGCCCTTTTGTGGATTTTTAGATTCAAACATTAATTCACCCCAACGATTATAAATCTTAAGCACAAATCTTCTTTGATTCACAATATCCAAGTAGAATATATCATTAGTACCATCTGTATTTGGTGTAAATACATTGTATAGCTCTAAATCTTTAATGTACTCCACTGGCAGCTCTGCACATAGAGTATCTCTGCACCCCTCGAGACTCTCTACTGCTAAACAAGCGGTGTACGTACCCGTATCTTGTCCGTAGATATGAGAAGTATTCGCATCTGTACTCGTATTTCGCTTACCGCTTTTAGGATGATCAAAATCCCATATATACGAGGTAGCATTTTCTGAAGAATCTGTGAATATATACTCACTACACAGCCCTTGCTCTTCATAGCTAAAACCTGCTTTTACAGAAAAAACCTCTACCTGATTACTAAAACTATCATAACAATGTCTCTGAAAAGAAGAGTCTGGAATGTATGTAGGTTTATAATTTATAGTATACAGCCCTTCTTCTTTGAATACATAGCTCAAATCTACTTTGGTAGAGGTGTCTTCATCATTGATAGACCAATTATATGCTGTATACACATCATCACTTTCATCTGTGATAAGCACAGTAACTCCTACACAAATAGGCTCAGGAATATTAAATGAAACCTCAGGAGTAGGCAGCACTATTATCTTTCTGTATGGATAATCTCGTCTATTGGTGTCTGGGAATAGGGCTGAGCACTGATAGGTATTACCAGCGGCTTCATTCACAAAACTATCACTGCCCTCTAGGTATATAAAGTACTCTCCAGGCGTATCGTAGGTGAAAGAAAAGATAGTATCCTTACTCGCATATATACTTGTTTGTGCTTGATCTCCCATTCTCCAAATAAATGTTCGGGTATTGTTACTCGTACTTTTAAAGGTTGCCGCAAAGGGTACACAACCCATAGTGTCAGAAGTAATATCAAAATAAGGTTCTGGACCTTTGAGATATACAGGAATACGTGCTGTATCTATACATCCTCCATCTGTTTTCACTGCTAAAGTGAGTATAAAATTACCATTGGTAGAATAATAGTGAAATGGATTTTGTAAAATACTGGTCGTCGTAAAATCTCCAAAATCCCAATAATAGTCCCTAATAAAATCAGTGGTTGCACCTATATCAAAATAAGACGAGTCAAAGAACTGAACTATCTGATCACACAGGTAATCTTGTCCTGCAGACTTAATGGCAGCATTTATACTTCCTACATCTATCAAGTGAGTAGTCGTGTCTCTACATCCTCTGCTATCTTCCGATGCTAACCTAATCTCATACCTTCCTTTAGCTCCATAGCTGTGAGTAGGAAGCGGACCTACCGCAGTAAAGCCTCCCCCATCTCCAAAGTCCCACGACATGCTCTCTGGTCGAGTGGGAATGCGCCAGTACATCCTAGGATCATCAAAATACAATATAGAGTCTCTAGGAGTGAAGTCTTTGCCCAAACACAGATTCACCGGTGCATTTATGACATTAAAATAACCTAATTTCTGCCTAAAAGAGTACGTAGAATAGCATCCATTCGTATCTTGGAGTAGTGCGTATATATCATGTCTTCCTTGCTCCGTATAGGTATGCAGTAAATCTGGCAGAGTATCGTTTTTAATGGTATCGGTGGTAAGCGGAAGAGCATTATCCCAAGAGTATTTTATAAAACTCAACTTATCTTCTTCTTCACCTATATATCTTAATGTATCAGTGGTGGGTAGACAGTCACCACCACTTTTCAAATCAAAAGACGCTAATGGTTCTGGGAATAATCTGAATCTGTGATGATACCACTGTGTATCTGTACAAATGCGCGAAGAATCTATGTAAAAATCACTCAGGTCATGTGAGCGAAATACCTTAGCTGAACCTACAGTCATAGCTATTCCCAAAGTCACCCACCCATCAGGATCCGCCACTTGTGGATAGAGAATATCGCCTTTAACGGGTTTAAACAATTTGCTATCCATAAGTGAGTCGCTACACACCTCAACTAGTCCATCGCAAATATCGTATGCTAGTCGTACACCGTACTCTGACTTAAAACCAATACAGGGCCTCTTTATAGACCACTTAAACGAACTATAATCACAAACTACAGAAGTATATACTTCCTCACTTTCTGATTTACACCCGGAAACAATATCTTCTACTTCTAAAAAAATAGTATCACACCCTGTACCTGAGTACAAGTGTCTTGAATTAGAGTCTGTATCAAAATTACAGTTACTCCTCCATCCTGTACAATTGGACGCGTCAGGATCACCAAAATCCCAAGAATACTTTAGTATGGCATCAGGATGTTTAAAAGTTTGACCTATAGTATAAACGGTATCCATGGATAAGCACTGCTTAGCGTTCAACACCACAATCTCTGAAGTAACTCCTTCTGAGCGTATTTTGTAAAATCCGGAGACTTGTACACACTCGCCTACGGTCATACTTAGTCGGACTAAAAAATCTCCTGGGAATGGTGGGATTATATTTTGCACCAGTCCTTGACCAACATTCGCCACGAAACTAGAGTCTAGGGTATAAATAATCCATTGATATTTGGCTCCATTTATCAGTGCGTTACTAAATCTAAAAGTTTCTGGAAAACACTTGACAGAATCTAAAGGAGGCACTACACTTGTCTGAAACTGAAATATATTAATTGGGAACACTCGGGAATACGTCGCCTCACAGCCATTTTTTAATTTCACCGTTAGCGTGGCTCTATACGTACCGCTAGTAGTATATTGATGACACTCTCCACTCCAATTTGTAGTATTGGTAGTTCCGTCTCCGTAGTCCCATTCAAAACTTTCTATATCGCTCAACTTTGAGGACGAATCATTGGTAAAGCAAACCTCTTGAGAGTCACAAGTAGCTTTTTCTGTTTGATAACTATAGGACACTTCATAGTCCTTCAATACGTTAATATTTTGCTGCCACTTGTCTTCACATCCTTTATCATTGACTACCTCCACTATGATAGTGTAAGGATTACTGGCTATAGACGGGTAAGAACCGTAGCAGACGGTCAGATTAGAGCCAGGCGATAAGCTGCTGTTCACACTTCCATCACCCCAGAGGACTGTGCGTGTAGCGTACCCCGAGGTAGTGCTTCCCATAGTACTCTTATCTGTAAGACATACATCCTGATTCAGAAAGCAAAAGTTAGACCCGTCTAAGGTGAAACCTGCTGTAGGTAAATCATGAACAATCACCGTCTTGGAAGCTGACTGTGTAGTACCGCCGAAAGTCACTGTAAGCGTGACAGTTACCGAACCGGCAGTACTATATGTGTGTGAGGTGATACGCTGGGTAGAAGTGGAGTTATCTCCAAACGCCCAACTATAGCCAGAAGCTGTACCCGTTATCACAGGTTCAAAAGTGATAACATCATTCAGACAAACCTCTGAAGGAGACTGTATACTTACAGTTTGAGCATAGCCACTGAGAGAAGCTCCTATAAAAAAAAGTTTTAAAAAAAATAGTCTGCTTAGCATAGGTCTTCTATAGACTTGCAAACTAACCAAATAGTTGCTCAGTTGAGTAAACTATGTATCAGTTTTTACGAAAACTTGAAACTCAAAGAAAATCTAGCTGAGTGTTTCTGTACCCTTTAGCGTTTAGGCTCCGGCAGTATTTAGAGTCAACTGAAAAAAGATAAAATAGCACCTTATATTTCTTACCTTCAACATATTAAGTTTTAAAAACAGTGTTGTTGTTGTTAGTATAAAAATGCAATGGAATATGCTGTAAACTGTGCAACTACCTGCATTTGTCATTTTGCCTTTTGGCAAAATATGTTCTCAGCAAACCCTAATTAAACCAACTAAAATTTCTTAGCTCATAAAAAAAGCAACCCGAAGGCTGCTTTCTGATTTAATTTTTAATTTTACTTTACAAAAACTTGAAGCTTCTACCCAAGTACTTTGCAGTATGACCTAGCTCTTCTTCTATTCTAAGTAGTTGGTTGTACTTTGCCATTCTATCACTTCGTGATGCAGATCCAGTCTTAATCAAGCCACTATTCATCGCTACAGCAAGATCAGCTATAGTACTGTCTTCCGTCTCTCCACTTCTGTGTGAGATGATGTTGGTATAGCTATTTTGGGTAGCAAGGTTTATAGCATCTATCGTCTCAGTAAGTGTACCTATTTGGTTTACTT
>CAWVTM010000071.1:0-9249 GCA_963933305.1 uncultured bacterium | reverse complement strand
TTATTATGCAACTCGCACTTTCGGTAGTGCTGTTTAAGTATGTGTGGGAGGAGTAAACGACAAAACTAGAAACTCAAATTTTATTGTGGCTGTTCAAGCCTTAAATTACAATTCATTTGACCATCAAGCTCATTGCCATTTTAATCAATCGAATAATTAATCAAAACAACTTGTATAACTTAATTATACATTGATAAAAGTATTACTCTCCAGTAATTGGGGATGCCAAAACTGTTAGCTAATAAATAATACCTAATAATTAGCTCAGAAGGTATAGAAGTGTAAGAACTTAAGAGTCATTCACCACGGCGAACAAATATTCTTTATTACTGCTGCCAATTATGTTCTAAGAAACAAGTCTCACATCTCAGTACTCATATCTAAAATCTTGCCTAATACGCCTTTGCAAATAACACCCTTTCCTTACTAGGCTTTCCAGAGAATACGCATACGCCATCTTCCTGTGGATTGTCAAAAGGAATGCAACGGATAGTTGCTTTGGTAGCTTGTTGTATTTTGTCTTCGGTCTCTGCAGTGCCATCCCAGTGTGCCATTATAAAACCTGTTTTGTTTTCTAACACATCTTGAAACTCTTCCCACGTGTTGACTAGTGTGGTATGGTTATCTCTATGGTTTAGAGCCTTGAGATAAATCTCCTCTTGCATAGCTTGTAGCAGGTGCTCTATCTTATTTTCTATGTCTATAAAGTCGTATGATTTTTTCTCTTTCGTATCTCTACGAGCTACCTCTACAGTTCCTGCTTCTAAGTCTCTATTGCCTATGGCCATACGTAAAGGTACGCCTTTACGTTCCCACTCTGCAAATTTGAAACCTGGTTTATGTGTGTCTCTCGTATCAAATTTCACGCTTATGCCTTTTGCTCGTAGGTTTTTGATGATTGGGTCTATTCGTTCGCTTATGGTATCTAGCTGCTCTATCCCTTTGTATATAGGGACTATCACTACTTGTATAGGTGCTAGGTTAGGAGGCAGTACCAGTCCTTCATCGTCAGAATGCGTCATTACCAATGCTCCCATTAGTCGCGTACTTACTCCCCAGCTAGTGGCCCATACGTACTCTAGTTTTCCTTCTTTACTTGCAAATTTCACATCAAATGCCTTAGCAAAGTTTTGACCTAAGAAGTGAGAAGTGCCCATTTGTAGAGCCTTTCCATCTTGCATTAGTCCTTCTATACAGAGTGTGTCGTCTGCTCCTGCAAATCGCTCACTCTCCGTCTTATGTCCCATTATAGTAGGGATAGCCAGTATGTTACGTGCAAATTCTTCGTATACACGAACCATCTGGTCTGTTTCTTCTATTGCCTCTTGTTTTGTAGCGTGAGCAGTGTGCCCTTCTTGCCATAGAAACTCAGCAGTTCTCAGGAATAGGCGTGTACGCATTTCCCAACGTACTACGTTAGCCCATTGATTTATCAATAGAGGTAAGTCTCTATAACTCTGTATCCATCCTTTATATGTATTCCAGATTATAGCTTCACTCGTAGGTCTTACTATGAGCTCTTCTTCTAGTTTAGCATTAGCATCTACACGCAGTTTGCCTGGTTTGTCTGGGTCGCTTTCTAATCTATAGTGCGTCACTACTGCACATTCTTTGGCAAAACCCTCGGCATTTTTTTCTTCTGCTTCAAAAAGACTCTTAGGTACGAAAAGCGGGAAGTAGGCATTCTCGTGTCCTGTTTCTTTAAATCTACGGTCTAGTTCTGCTTGCATCTTTTCCCAGATAGCATATCCGTAGGGCTTTATGACCATGCAGCCACGCACACTACTGTGCTGAGCTAAGCCTGCGTCTTCCACTAGATTGTTGTACCACTTGCTGTAATCTTGTTCGCGAGTTACTTTTTCGAATGCCATTTGTTATCTTGGTATGCTGTTTGAATATATTAGTATGACGGCAAAATTAAACCGTTAGTTTGAATTAAAATTTTAGCATTATGAAATTATACACGTATCTCGCTCTCGCCACCATTTTCCTAGCCAGTTGCACCAGCAATAGGATGACTTCTTCTTCTTATGATGATGTGTATTACACTCCAGAAGATGATATAATTATTGTACAGAAAGCACCACAGCCTGCTCCTGAAAAATATACACCCCAAGAACCTGTGCGTTTATCGAATGATAGAGAAGCCATACCTACTGAAGATTATGCCGATGTAGATGCAGATGAAACCGATTATGAAAGAAGAATCCGTAGGTTTAGAGGAGAAGAGTTCGAGTACTCATATGAAAATGGATATGCTCAAGGATACCAAGATGCCAATCAGGATAATCAATGGAGTAATAACCGAAATAATGGATGGAACAATGGCTGGTATGCAGCTAATAACTGGGGTAACAGTCCATGGAATGGCAATAACTATTGGGCTAGACAGAGAGGCGGTTGGAGTATAGGGTATAACAGCTGGAATGGGTGGAACGCTCGTTACGGCTGGGGTAATAACAGGTGGCATAATCCGTATGCTTGGAATGGCGGATGGGGTGGTCAAGGCAATTTTAATAATGGCTGGAACAATGGCTTTTACGGTGGAGGATTTTGCGGTAATCCATATTATGGCAATGGTTTTAATAATGGATGGAACAATGGTGGATTCTATGAGGGAAACCGATGGGGGAATGGATTTAATAACAGCGGATACAATAATGGCTGGGGCAGAAACGGAGGATTCCGCAATGCCAATAATAGTGGAAGCAATACTAATAGAGGGGTAGATTACCAGAGATCTGATAGGTATAATAAAGCAGCAAATAGCCCAAGACAGCGAGTAGGAGGGAATACTTCTACACCTCAAAGTGGTACTGTTAACACAAGAAGACCAGGAGGTCAGAAAAAGGTAATTACTGGAAGCGGAGGTACAGCTGAAGTACAAACTGGTGGAGTAGGAAATGCAAGAGCAGCTGCACCATCACGTAGACCGTCTACTGTGACAGATGCTAAGCCTGTAGGTAATGCTCGTGGTACGAGTGGAACGGTAAGAAGTAGTAACTCTGGTGGAACAGTAAAAGGGAATACCAATACAGTGAATACACGCTCAAGTGGTACAAACACCACCAGATATAAAACGACTACACCTACGAGAAGTACGACACCAAGGGCGACAACGCCGAGTAGAAGTAAGACACCAAGGGCGACAACGCCGAGTAGAAGTACGACACCAAGGGCGACAACGCCGAGTAGAAGTAGAACACCAAGGGCGACAACACCGAGTAGAAGTACTAGACCTGCTACTAGAAGCTATACACCCAGCAGAGCTAAGACTCCGAGTAGATCATCTAGACCTACATATACTGCTCCTAGCAGAAGCAGCAGCCCCAGCAGAAGTGCCAGTCCAAGTCGCAGTAGCAGTCCTTCTCGCTCTGCATCTCCGAGCAGAAGCAGTGGAGGTAACTCTGGAGGAAGAAGAAGGTAGTTTTATAGTATATTAAAGTCTAATTGCTGAATAGCATAGTAAAACGAACATAAAAAGGAAAGCCATGAAAAAGATAATATGTATTGCCATTGTAGGACTTTTTATAATCAGAGCAAACGCTCAGAGTGACATAGACGTACTCAGATATAGTCAGGGGGATGTTTCGGCATCTACTGCCAGAGCGTTAGGTCTTGGCGGAGCCATAGGTGCTATGGGTGCCGATCAAACCTCGATACTTGTAAATCCAGCAGGATTAGCTCAATATAGAACAGGTGCTTTTAATGTGACGCTCTCTACGGCTAGCAAGCAAAATCAAACAGACTACCTCAATAATTCAAGAAAGTCTAACCTATTTAATGGGCAGTTTAATAGTATTAATTTAGTGAATACTCAGGTAAAATTACAAGGAGGTAATCCTGTGAAAACAGGATGGGTAAATACGAACTGGGCTATAGGGTATAATAGAACGAATGATTATAATAGGAACATAAGTTACACAGGAACAAGCAATAACTCATACACTAACTATGTAGCAGAGTATGTACAAGGATTAGATGTCTCTCAGCTCGATGCCAATGACGAACAACTGGCGGATGGCTTTTATTATATGGAAAATATGTTTTGGTACGGATACCTTATAGACTCTGCGAGTAATGGAAATTACTTTGCAAATATGGATAACGTAGCTGGGGATATTGGTCAATCTGGGAAGGTAGTTACTAGAGGTTCTTCAGGTGAGTTTAACCTAGCCTTCGCGGGTAATTATGAGCATAGAGTCTACTTTGGTGCAGCTCTTAATGTACATCGGGTGAACTATACGGAGACCAATGTATTTTCTGAGATAGATAATCCAAATACTACGGGCAATTGGAGTTCTTTTGACTTAACTCGTAATCTGGAGACAAGCGGTCGCGGATTTAGTGGCAGGCTAGGAGTCATCTTCAGACCCAATAAACATATACGCATAGGAGGGACTATGCATACGCCAACTTTACTGAGCCTTACGGATAAATACAGTGATGAGCTATTTGTGCTGTATGATGATGGTAGTTCAGAAGATCTCAATACCATAGATAAAGAGTTTAGCTATACTGTGGTTACTCCTTCTAAGTATGGACTGCAGGGAGCATATATCTTTGGTAAGAAAGGACTAATAAGTGCAGAGATAGAGACCTCTGATTATAGTACGATGAATTTGAGCAGTGATGATGCCTTTTTTGATGAGGTGAATGAGACTATCACAGACAAGTATGGTCAGGCCACTACTTTCAAAATAGGTGGTGAGTATGCTATGAATGATTTTAGACTACGAGGTGGTTTCGCTAGCATCGGTTCTCCTTTGCAAAGCGGAGAAGACTTCCGCAGGAATATAGTAAGTGGAGGTATAGGCTTCCAAGAAAAAGCGTGGGCATTTGATTTTGGACTATCTAGAGAGATTACATCAGATGTATATGTGCCGTACACTGTAAGAGGTGCAGAGTCTAATGTGGCTAGTTCTAGTCTTAGAAACACTAGAATTATGCTCACGCTTACTACTAAGTTTTAAGTCAAAGTTTCATTAGTTCATCTTACTTTTGAAGGGTGAATGATGAAGGAGAGATAAATCCAGAGATACTGAGGAGAATGATGATGGGAGATTTCTCATCAGCATTTAGCTCCAAGACACAGTCGTCTAAGACCAAGCAGACAAAAGAGCGTAAGGTAGAATTTGACCTTCACTTTGAAAATCTGTATCCCACCAAAGCATCATTGCCCACGGCAGAAAAACTCAGACTACAATTAGAGGCTTTAGAAGATTTTATCAAAGATGCCAATAAAAAAAGTGTACGCCACGCCTATATCATAGTAGGAAAGGGGGATGGAGTTCTTCGCAAAGAAGTGAAACGAAAGCTAGTCTCTAAGAATATCAAGCACAGTGAAGTAGCTGACCCGCCATATTTTGGCAATGCGATTAAGGTTTCCTTTTGAGATAAAAGTAGGAAACAACTCCGGATTTCAGGTAGTCTGGAATTAGAGATATTCATATTTGCAAAAGAAATATGGATGCATATTTTTGACAGCAGTTATGAACAGAAAACTTAACGTACTACTCATTTTACTTGTAGCGGTATTTTGCCAAGCTCAGTCACCTGAGTATAAAGGTCTTTTATGGAAAATATCTGGTAATGGACTAGATAAACCCAGTTACTTGTATGGCACTATGCACGTCAGTAATAAAGTTGCGTTTCATCTAAGTGACTCGTTTTACAAGGCTATAGAGAGTGTCGACGTGGTGTCTCTAGAGATTAATCCAGAGACATGGATGGAGACCATGACTAGCGATTATTATGTAGCGGATAATATGGGGAATGCCTTCAGTATGCGAAATAATAATAGCCAGCTTGGCTTTTATAAATCCATCTTTGAACTAAAGCAGCCAGACAATAAATCAATAGGCTCAGCTTTGGGAGCAGAGCTAGGTATACTAAACTCGCTGCTCTACCGTACCAGTAATTATTCTGCTGATTTTCAAGAAGATACTTATTTAGACTTATTTATTTTCCAAGCTGGTAAAAAGCAAGGCAAGGAGATTGCGGGACTGGAACTGCTGGGGAATACCATGAGGCTCAATGAGCTTGCTGCAAAACCAGAGAAGGATAAGAAAAAGAAAAAAGCCCTCAAGGAGATAACGGAGAGAAAAAAACACGATCTCACTAAAGTGTTAGACGGCAAGTCGTATGGAGAAGTAATGGAAAATGCCTACAGACTAGGAGATTTGAATCTGCTAGATTCTATGAGTAGAATGGCTAGTACAACTTTAAATCATGATCTTATCATAGTATATCGGAACGCAGGAATGGCTGATGCTATGGATTCTATAATGCAAAATAAGTCGCTCTTTGCCGGTGTAGGTGCTGCTCACTTAGCGAATAGCTACGGTATGATAAATCTCCTTAGAGAAAAAGGCTATACAGTTACTGCCGTAGATGGGGTTAAAACGGATTATGGGAATACTGTAAAAGAAAAATTAGAAGAGACTTTCATTACTCAAGAGTTTACAAAGCAGACCTCATTTGACGGTAGCTTTAGTACATACATGCCCGGGCCTCTCTATGAGTTTCCTGAGGCAGGTAACGCTATGATGGCTGCCTATCCTGATATGGCTAATGGTGCCACATATGTAGTCACTCGTTTGTTTACGTTCGCACCACTTCACGGATTATCTCAAGATAAGTATTTAGATAAGCTAGACAGTCTCTTTTTTGAAAATATCCCCGGTAAGATAGAGCGTAAAAATAGAATAGAAATAGACGGTGTCCCTGGCTATGATATAGTGAATAAGACTAAAAAGGGGGATGTACAACGTTACCATATAATGGTGACTCCTATAGAGGTGATTATCTTCAAGGCTTCAGGAAAGAAAGAATTCATTAATAGACCAGAGGTAGACAAATTCTTTTCAAAGATTCATTTTTACAAAGGAGATGGGGAAGAATTTTCTCCTAAAAATACCGCATATAAAATTAATCTTCCGGGTACTCCTGTGTATGAAGCAGAGAACAATGCTTTTATGCGTGGATTTTGGAAAAAGACTGTGCAAAGTTATGATCAGGATGGCGGGTATTATGCAGTGATGAATAAGAGTCTGATGGATTTAGAGTTTATGGAAGAAGACTCATTTGAAGTACATCAGATTACCAAGTACTTCCATGACCAGTTTAAGTATGAGCTGACCGAGCAAACACAAGACAGCTTACAAGGATATACCGCATATTCTGCTAGAGGTGAGAAAAAGGGTGAAAAACTACATACAAAATCAGTATGTGTAGGGAATCAGTACTACCTACTGGTGGCACTTACCTCTGATGAAGAGAAGGCTGGTGAGTTTTTTAATAGTATGGAGTTATTGCCTTTTAGCTTTAGAAGGTCCTTTGAGCAAAAGCATGACACTTCACTCTTATTTGATGTGGTGACCAATGTAGAGGTGCCAGCCGAGCAGACTTCTTTGTATAATTTTTATAGAGATAATGAAGATGAAGATGATAGTCACTTAGAAGAGACTAAGACAGCCATATATTATAGTAAGGAATCAGACGAGACTATATATGCCCGATTTTTAAGGTTTCATAAGTACTATTTTGAAGAAGAGGTAGATTCTATATGGAATGAGTATTTGAAGGAGATGACACAAAATACATTCTTCGTCAGAATGGATAAGCGTACCGAAAAAGACGGTGTCTATACTATGGAAGCCGAGGTGGGAGATACTAATTCAGGTAGAAATCTGCTTGTAAAACATAGGATAAAGGATGGTGCTTTATATTCATTATTCTCCGAATACAATTACAAGATGCCACGCAGTAAGTTCTTGGATGAGTTTTTTACCTCGCTCACGCCTTGGGATACTAGCATAGGCACGCCTGTTATTCAAAATAAAGTAGATATGTTTTTCGCTGATTTAGTCTCAGAAGATAGTACCACACGAGAGGCTGCTCGTGGCTCTTTTGGTGAGGTTGGGTTTAAGGATAAAGATGTACCTAAGATGATAGCGGCTTATTCTCAAAACATGACGGGTGCCCATAGCCAAGAAAATAGAGCTAAAGTACTAGATAAAATAGGATACTTAAAACACTCAGAGATCTTACCTTTTATGGCTAAGACAATGAAAGAAGTAGGTGATTCGGTTCAATACCAGATACCGATATTAGAAGCCATAGCAGCTCAGCGTACCAAAAAGTCAGCTCGCATGTTTGTAAATATGCTCACAGAGGAGACTCCTTTAGGTGGAGGAGGATACTCGCTTACCAATATGTTTTATGCGTACAGGGACTCTCTAAAACTATCTAAAGAGATCTATCCAGAGGTACTTATGCTAGCTTCACTCTCTGAATACAAAGAGAAGATCTATGAGATACTGGCATCTATGCAGGATAGTGGGATAGCTAAGCCTAAGATGTATAAGAAGTATCTGAAGCAGATAGCGTGGGAGGCTAATAATGAAGCTAAAAGACAGCAATCTAGTGAAGCATCACAGAGTGCGGACTTCTATAAAGAGGAGAGTCGCTCTACGCTATATGGGTATGATGATATTTTATTGTATTACGCTAAAATTCTATACCGCCACAAGAATAACGCGAAAGTGAAAAAGTTTTTTAGACGAGCAAAAAGTATCAATTCTCCAGGATTTAAAATTGACCTTGCCCTTTTGAAATTGGACAGAGAAGAGGAGAGACAGACCAGAGACATTTGGGAAGATTTAGCTGCCAATAAAAATGATAGAATAGTGCTCTATCAGCGATTACAACTAATGGGTAGACTAGATTTATTTCCCAAGAAGTATGATCACGATAGTATAGTGACCTCACTTTATGCACAGATGATACGTCTAAATCAGTATAAGGATAGTCTCGTTTTTGTAGAGAAGCACTATGTGAAGCGTGGTCAGGACTCTGGATACCTTTATTTTTACAAACACAAGGAAAAAGAGGAAGACTGGACATACGGCTACCTGGGACCTGTAGATACTAATAAGGCTGAAGTGGAGAGATACACTTACGAGTTTGACGAGGATATAAATTTCAATAAGTTTGAGGATGAAGCTCTGCAAATAAAAAAGGCTACTCGTACCTACCTGATGGAAAAGAGAAAGAGATACAGAGTTAGTGATGAGCCTGAGTTTGAGCCTCTCAAAACACAGCAAAGAAGATTTAATTACAATGGATATTAGGAATCTTTACTTTTTTAAGACCAATAAATCGTAAAATAAATAGAATACTTGCCAAAAAAAACTACGAGTGAATAGATAAATGAAATGGATATTACTTTCAGCAATCCTCGGATTC
>CAWVTM010000070.1:0-9312 GCA_963933305.1 uncultured bacterium | reverse complement strand
CTCGTGGTCATTGCCACAGTTGCTTCCAGTTTTGTGAACAGACAAAACGTCAAGAAGGATGAATCTGCAGTAGAAGCTACTACAGTAGAGATTAAAAAAGAAGCACCTAATGTGGTGAAATCAAAATCAGTATTCGAAGTAGCAGATTCTATCTGCCAAGAAGCTGGTGTACCGTTTGAGCTAGTAAAAGAAATAGGCAATAACGAAAGTGGTTGGAGATACATCTCCAATACGAATGGTGGATCAGACCACGGAGATCTACAAGTGATCGATGCTACCTTTTGGCACTGGTACAAGAAACTAGAGCTGGAAGGCGGCAAAACGCGTAGAAACTACCTTAAAGTGGGTATTTACTACTTAAAGAGTTTACACAATAAGTATGGAAGTTGGGAAATGACCCGATTCGCCTACGGAAGAGGTCATTGGAGAGGACCAGAAACTTGGACTAAACTTGAGCAAAAGTTTATGGGTAAAATCGACTATACTAAGTACGATAACTAATTATCTCCAGAAGTGATTTTTCACTTGCAGTAAAAATTTAGACAAAGGGGTGGTTTTCACCCCTTTTTTCATGTTTTGATGAGAAACCTCT
The DNA here is from genome assembly GCA_963933305.1 of uncultured bacterium. Classification (GTDB taxonomy): domain Bacteria; phylum Bacteroidota; class Bacteroidia; order NS11-12g; family UBA9320; genus UBA9320. The sequence goes on along the minus strand of CAWVTM010000070.1, from coordinate 8,720 downwards.
ATGAGACGCAGCCAGTGCTCAGCCAGTCCGTAGTATGCCTTAAATACATTAGTCTGATCATAGATGTGACCCGGTTCTGAGCTGACTCCATTGAGTTCGAAAATTTTAATGTTTTGCCCTGCTTCTAAATCAGCGTACGTCGGAACCTTTAAATCGTATCTACCATAGAATACTCCATTTACCTCATCTCCCATTTTTGTAAATACAACATTGAGCTTAGGTGTTATATGCTTATTCGCATCTATAAAACGAGTTCCTTTTATATGGTTACCTATTCTGTGAACTACGTATCTTTCCCCCATAGCGGGTACTGTATGTAATTTTTTGGGAAAGTCTCTAACTACCACCTCATAATAGATACTGTTTCTAGGACTACTTTTCAGTAGGTCACCTACCGCACTCTTACCATCACCTATCACAGTGAGAAAAGCTTTTTCTGTAATAGAAGTCACTTCACCACTAGAAGCATTAGGCAGTTTACTATACAGCACTCCTAGCTCTATAGGATAGTCGATATACTCCTGCACCAGATAGTCTTCTTGAGAGGAAGAATACGCAACCATCTCCTCCAAGGTATGTATTACTCTCACATCCCTGCCTCTCTCTCCCACATTAGGCTTAAGGACGACAGGAAAATTAAACCGGTTTTCTAACAGTAACTGTTTGGCAGTTTCTGCATTCAATGTACGCTGTACATGAACTCCACGCACTTTGTACTTTTCAGGTATTAGAGCAAGTATTTCGTCCTTCTTTTCCCCAAAAAAGCCACCCATATCTATACTGGGATTAGCCGCTGTGAAGTAGAGTAATTTTCGGGTCCGCAATACCCCGAAAAAATATACTGGCATCACCGGTACAAACATTAAGTACCAAGGCCAAAACTCATAGCGAGTTGCTTTGTAAGTAAATTTAGAAAAGCTATTTAACACAAGGTATAGTTAATACTGAAAGTACGAAGGTAATTACGAACAGTATATCATAAACTTACACCTTCATGTTTTATAGCATACATTTGTCAAAAGACTGATTAAAGATAAAAATCATTATGGACCAAACTAACCAAGCTGAAACACCCAAAAACAAAGCCTTACCGCTATTTATTTTACTATTTCTAGCATCTCTAGCACTTTCTGCTTTCTTGTTTTTCAAATATGCTAAAAATGCGGCTACGATACAGCAGCAAAGTGAAGAACTAAAATTATCTTATGAAATTTTAGAACTAGACCAAGATTCTATTTTAAATAAACTAGCTATTGTTGAGCAACAACTGCAAGACCGAATCAATGAGATACTGGCTCAAGAAGATCTTAAAGAAGACCTCAGACAACAGTTAGTAGCCAAATCTAGAACATTAGGAGCTGCTCGCAGTAAGATTAGTAGGCTTATTAATGATAGCGAAGGAATGGCATCATCCTCGGGTGCACCCAGAAATCTATTGGAAGCTACCAAACAAATAAAGCATCTTCGAGATAGTGTTACGTCCTACATAGCAAAAGCAGAGAGGAGTCAACAAAACTATATAACTGCCAAAGATGCTGCTGCTAAGAGTGAGGTTCTTGCACTTCAGCTTTTAATAGCCAACGACAGTGTCACCGCAGAGAACCAACTACTAAACGACAAACTAGGTGCTACAAGTTTGCTTAGAGTTATAGCATTTTTAGCTACTCCTATACGAGATCGAAGAGGTACAATAGAGTCCACAGACAAAGCGTCTAAAGTAGAACGAATTAAATTTAGCTTCTTAGTGCCAGAATCTAATTTAATATCAAAAGAAGATAAAGACTTGGTGATACGTATCATCAGTCCTAACGGAAGTGTACTCACCCAAAACACAAGTGAATTAACTGCCAGCGAAGACCTATTCTCACTGCGAGAGTCTATTACCTACGATGGAACTGAAAAAGGAGTAACACTATATTACAATCAAGAAGAAGCGTATACAGATGGTGCATACACCGCAGAAATTTGGCACGCAGGCAAAATGATAGACCGCAATAGATTTAGCTTACGCTAAATCTATAATCACCTGATTTTGAAGCAAGTATTCTAAGTTTTCTCGCTTTCGAATAAGGTGTGCCTTCCCTTTATAAATCATAACCTCCGCCGGTCTGAGACGTGAGTTATAGTTACTACTCATACTAAATCCATAAGCTCCTGCATTACTTATAGCTAGGATATCTCCTACTCTTACTTCATTTAACCTGCGGTCATATCCCAAAGTATCACTCTCACAGATATATCCCACTACAGAGTATATCCTTCCGGTACCCTTAGGATTAGAGATATTCGTAATGTGATGATATGCATCATACATCATAGGTCTTAATAAGTGATTTTGACCAGAGTTCACACCGGCAAATACGGTAGATGTAGTCTGTTTTACTACATTTACATCCACAAGTAATTGTCCTGCATCACTTACTAAGTACTTACCTGGTTCAAACCATAACTGCAAGTCTCTACCGTATTCTTTGCAAAAAATCTTAAAACTCTCTACTATTTTAGCACCTATATCATTCACATCTGTAGTGATATCTCCCTCCTTATACTTTACTTTAAATCCACTACCAAAATCCATAAACTCTAAATCATCAAATGACTTAGCTGCTTCGTATAGTAATTTAGCTCCTCTCAAGAACACTTCTGCATCTAAAATATCACTACCTGTATGCATGTGGAGTCCATTTACATTGATTTTCAATGCATCTACTATCCGTTTGATATGAGGAACCTGGTATATACTTATACCAAATTTACTATCTATATGCCCTACGGATATATGGCTATTGCCTCCTGCCATGATATGAGGATTTAGGCGAATGCAACACGGAACTTTGTCACCATACTCATTTCCGAAACGTTCTAAGGTGCTTAGCTCATCTATATTGATTACTAAGCCTAACTCTACTGCTTCCTGTATTTCTTCAAATGATACACTGTTCGGCGTGAATAGTATCTCCTTAGGTTCATACCCTGCGTGTAGCCCCATTTTAGCCTCCTCTATGCTTACCGTATCTAAACCTGCACCTTCTTTTCGTAGTACTTTTAATATGCTGATGTTAGTCAATGCTTTACACGCATATTTCAGGTGTACATCCACACCCTTAAAAGCATTTTTTAACGTATGATAATTAGCTACTATCTGATCTGCATCATATACATATACTGGCGAGCCGTGCTCTTTCACTATACTAAGCAGGTTTATTCCTCCCACTTCATAACCTTTTTGGGTTAATTTCATTTCTTCTTATTATTCAATTAAAATTGGTACTATTAACTTACGGCAGACTGTTTTGGAATGCTGCATATCGAGCATCAAAAGTTTCTCCCTGTTTACCACCTAGACTCTCCCAGTGAGCGATAATGGCCTCTACTCTATTCTCTGGATCTGGATGTGTGCTCAAAAATACGGGACCACTACTTCCTCCACTTTCACTTATTTTTTCAAAGAATCTTGCTGCTCCTCTTGCATCATATGCTGTAGGATACAGGTACTCTACACTTCGTATATCAGATTCAGACTCATTACTCCTGCCATATTTTAGACCTATGAGCCCTTGTGTTACTTCAGCCAATGCTCCTTTATTTTCTCCAAGTAAAATGCTAAATAATACATCTATACCATACTGCTGAGTAAGAGCAGATGTACTGTGTCTCTCATCTGCATGTGCTATCTCATGTCCCATCACTCCGGCAAATTGGTCCTCAGAGTCTAGGTACTTAATGAGACCCGTATATACATAAATATATCCGCCCGGCGTACAGAATGCGTTCAGCGTACTATCTTCTTTTATTAATCTAAGCTGCCACTGAAAATCATCCTTGTGCACCACCTTACCTGAGTTTAATATCCTATCGCGAATAGCATATAAATATGCATAGGCATCTACATTCTGAGCACTATCCAGTATATCATACGTGGCAGGATCATTTTCTATCTCTGCTGCTACCTGTGCTCCAAACTGTTTATCATCCTCTAGCGAAAAAAAATTAAGACCTCCACCACCTGCTTTATCTTTGCAAGAGGAGAACACTAAGCCAAAAAGCATTAAAAATACGGAGACTTTACATATATATTTCATTGTATTGAACATGGTAGTTATCTAAAAATAAAGAATATCAAAAGGGATAACCTATGGCAAAATTAATCGCCGTATTGTCAAATACCCATCTCTTGTCAGAAAAATCTTTTATCACCCATCTCTGCGTCTCTACTTTAGACGGATCATGGAGTGCTATACCCCAGTCTGTACGGAATACTACATAAGTCAAATCAAAGCGAAGTCCCACCCCACTATTAAGTGCTATTTCTTTATAAAAACGGTCAAACTTAAACTGACCATTTTCAAAATTAGGCTCCTCTCTAAATGTCCATATATTTCCAGCATCTACAAATACAGCCCCATCCACGTACTTATTTATAATATCAAATCTATATTCTGCACTGCTCAAAAGTGAAAATTCTCCAGTTTTCTCTATGCTGATAGCCGTAGTATTGTCACTATAGCTACCTGGACCTATGGTACGTGGTCTCCAGGCACGCAGATTATTACTTCCACCTACAAAGAACCTTCGCTCAAAAGGTAAAAACAAGGTATTACCATACGGCAATCCAGCTCCTGTATAGAAGCGGTATGCCCATGCATTATTCTCATCTATGACGTGATTATAGGTGATGTCTATATCGCTTCGTGCATACTGAGAGTACTTCACACCATTGATCTCTTTATTCGTACCAGTTTCATCTGTGAGCAAGTTAAAATATAGTTCCACTAGATTACCAGATAGCTCCACAGCATTAGACCTCACTTGCCAATACTTAGACTTCGTAGCATCCTTATTGGTCCAATAAAAAGATGCAGTGGGACCTAAAATAATATTATTAGTCAGAAGTTGATTCGTATATGTCTGCGTAGCTAAATCTAATGAAGCTAAAAAACCCGGTTCTACGACTGCCTGATTAATACTCAGTCTCAAAGGCGTGATACCGTACGAAAAATTCCCTTTAGAAAAAGCATAGGTAAAACTTAATGGCACTACGTTTCGAGTAAAGTTGACATTTCTCTCGTGCAGAAAAGAAGCATTGAACTTTGTACCTTTTTTTACAAATACCTTACTAAAGTTCTTTCGCTCAAAATAAAGTAAAGATGGAATCACAAGCTCCATATTTACGCTTTGTCTGAAGTTATTAACAGGTTGCTGATTGTCTTTTTTAAGTTGGGTCTCTAGTGCAGTAAGAGACGTAATATTAAACGTTTCTGCCCCACCAAAAACATTTCTATTGGCTAGGGTGAGATTATTAGCTAAACCAAAACTCTGTTCTAAATTGTCCGCTTGTATACCACTACTCTGACCAGTGAGTATGGTCTGTGGTTCCCAGATAAAGTCATGCTTAGGTGCCGTCTGAAGTATTATCTGAGCCTCTAGCCTTTTCAGACTATCACTCTGAGAAGGTGAAAACCGGATCGTAACAAAGTTAAATAAACCCATAGAAAGTAAATTACTATACGTCTTTTGTACTTTACTGGCATCGTATATGTCTCCTGGTCTGAAGATGATGCTTTTACTGAGAGCCAATGGTTTTATGTAATAGCTTCCCTCTATAAACTGAAGGCCTTTAAAATAGAGCGTATCTGTACTAGTAGCGTCACCTATCAGTACACTTATTTTATCTATAGTCTGCTGGTAGTGTGGCTCCAGGTTCTTCTTATTCCTAATATTCACCACTATATCTGCCCGATGCTTTACCTGATTGGTATCCACTTGAAAATCTATTAATGAGCTATTAAAATAATAAAACCCTTGATTCCTTAGTAAATCGTTAATTCGAGAACGCTCTGCTTCTATTTTTTCAAAATCCAGTCGCTGGTCTACTTTTATCCTTTGCTGCTTTACGGTAGTAGAGAGTAACTGCTCTATAGCTCGGGAAGGAGAATTATACACCACGGTGCTTATAGTCTGATATTTACCTAGACTTACGCTATAGGTAACATTTGCTCTTTTCTTAAAAAACTTTTTAGGTGTCACCGTGTAACTCACCTGATTATCAAAGAAACCCTCACTAAAGTAATAATCTGACAATTTAGTAGCTGAGATACCCATTTTAGATGAATCTATAAGCACTGGAGCTTCACCTACGTTTTCAGCTAATCTACGCAGCCAAGGCTGCTTCTTACGGATACCTAAGCCCTTATTACCATACTGATATGCCCAGAGATGAAACTTAATAAACCCTAGCAGCTCGCGGTTTGGCTTCTGTTTTAGACTATTTTTCTCATCAGACAGGTCTATGCTCTTAGCCTCGGTACGCTCAATCTTATTCGCTACGAGAAGCTGCTGACCATGAGGTACCACGCGAGTAATATTACAAGCCGCTAAGCTCATAAGTACCCAAAGTATGAGACAATATTTTAGTTTTGTAATCAAAATAGTAAGATCCAGTGGCTAGCAAGGCAAAATTAAAACAGTACCAGCAACTTCAATCTAAAAAGTTCAGACAAAAGTATGGTCTATTTGTGGTAGAAGGACTAAAATCTGTAAACGAATTAGCCGCAAGCGACTGGCCGCTGGAGACTATACTATGCACTCCAGCTTTTTTAGAGCGGTATGGAGACAAAATGGAGTTCAAATTTGACCTTATTAGTTCAGAGGAATTCGCTCTAACATCTCACTTAGCCAATCCTCAAGAAGTACTGGCCATAGCCCAAATCGTAGAGCGAGATACTCCAGTTTCAAATTGGCAAATAGCCCTAGACGGCATCAATGACCCGGGAAATCTAGGTACTATTATCCGCATAGCAGACTGGTACGGTATCAATACTATTTATTGCAGTAGCACTACAGTAGAATTTTATAACAGTAAAGTGATACAGAGTACTATGGGTTCATTTCTAAGAGTGAATGTGATCCACGGTGACCTCACAGAACTATTAGCTGACAAAGATGTGTATGCTACCTTACTAGATGGAGAGAATATCCGAACTATCCCTAAACCAAAAAGCGGAGTACTCCTGATAGGAAACGAAGCCAATGGTATAGAAAATGAAACCTTAAAAACCGTAAAGCATACACCTATTACTATCCCCGGCAAGGGCAATACTGAAAGTCTCAATGCGGCTATGGCAACAGCTATTTGCTGTGAGCGATTGATTGGGCAATAATCAAACAATCGTTAGATTACTACCGGAATTACACCTTCATTTAGTGTATCATTCTGTAATTCAATAATTTATGCAAGCCTTTACTCAGAGAGCTAAATAAGTGCTGTACGTCTTCGTGAAGGCAAGTGAATTCCTCTTATTTTATTGATAATCAAATCTTAATCTTAGTCTTAATTTTAAACTTCAACTTATTTTACTACCTTTGCACCTAATTTTAGCAGCGGAGCACCACTGTCAAGATAATTTTCCTTAGTCGAATGAGGATTTAGAAAATGTGCTCTATGCTATACTAAACATATAGAATAACAATGAGTACATTTAAAGAAATGGGCTTAAAATCAGAGATTTTAAGTGCCATAGAAGAGTTGGGTTATGTCAATCCAACCAAAATCCAAGAGCTAGCTCTACCCAAAATTTTAGAATCCAAGCAAGATCTTATTGCTTTTGCACAAACAGGTACAGGAAAAACGGCGGCATTTAGTTTGCCCGTCCTCAACCAGATTGACACCAGCAAAAAAGGTATTAAATGCATCGTACTAAGTCCTACAAGAGAGCTTGGTTTGCAAATAGCTGAAGACATCAAAAGCTACAGTAAAAACATACCCGGTTTTAAAGTAGTAGCCGTATATGGTGGTGCAGATATCACTAGCCAAATACGCAACATAGAGCGTGGTTGTGATGTAGTAGTAGGTACGCCTGGTCGTACACTAGACCTTATTAAGCGAAACCGCTTGAACCTAGAAGGTGTAGAATTTCTTGTATTGGACGAGGCAGACGAAATGCTAAGCATGGGTTTTGCAGAAGACCTGGATGCCATTTTGGCCAACACGCCAAAAGAAAAACAAACACTTCTTTTCTCGGCTACTATGCCACCAGACATGGTGAAGCTGAGTAGAAAGTACATGACTGACCCGTTAGAAATATCTGCCGGCAGCAAGCAAGAAGCAAATACAAGTGTAACACACCTGTACTATAAGATAAATAACAGAGACCGTTATCCTGCACTGAAAAGAGCAGTAGATGTTTCTCCAGATATTTATGGAATCATATTCTGTAGAACTAGAGCTGAGACTAAAGAAGTAGCAGAGCGTCTATCAGAAGACGGATACAATACAGATGCACTTCACGGAGACCTATCTCAAGCACAGCGTGACCACGTGATGGGTAAGTTCAGAAACCGCTCACTTCAACTACTCGTAGCTACTGACGTAGCAGCTCGTGGTCTGGACGTAAACGAACTGACTCACGTAATCAACTTTAAGCTGCCAGATGAGGATGCAGTATATGTACACCGTAGTGGTAGAACAGGTAGAGCTGGACACGAAGGCATCTCGCTTACACTACTCACAGGTAACGAGGAGAAAAGACTTCGTTACTTAGAGAAAAAAATCGGTCGTAAGTTTGAGCGTGTAGATATACCAGGAGGTAAAGAAATATGCGAAAAGCAACTTTTTAACTTGATAGACAACATCAAGGAAACTCAGATAGCCAATAGCCATATGGAAAGCTTCTTACCTCAAATTTTCGAGAAATTCGAGGATATGACTAAGGAAGAAGTTA
>CAWVTM010000069.1:0-9426 GCA_963933305.1 uncultured bacterium | reverse complement strand
TGGGGTAAAACTGACACTTAAAGTCGGGGTAGCTTATAGTTTGGCTGTAGGTTCCAGATATTTGTAATTCTTTCTGAGGAGCAAGTGTGAGTTTTACTGATGGAAGTAAATAACTTCCAGTGAGACTATTATTTAAGAGCCTAGCACCACCTTCTAACCTTACAGTGTTTCTGTACTGGTAGCTGATATTGCCAAAAGCCGTATAATCTCCATAGCTACTTCTTATCCCTGTGATAGTAGCGTACGTATTATCTGAAGTGTTACTTAATTCTATGCCCATAGAATAGTTAAGTTGTCTCTGTGTAGCGTCTAGTTTAAGTCTCATAGATCCATAGTCGAATCCAGTGCTAAGCGGCTTTTGTTCGGTGTGGTTCTGTTCTGATATACCCGAGTTGAGGTCTTTATCTATAAGTAAAATCTCGTTTTTAAGACGATGTATCTGACCGTCGAGGGTTAGCGTGTGGTTTTTAGACACCTGCGTCTTCAAGGAGCCGAAAAGTAAGTGCCTATTAACTCGCTGGTTTATATCTTGAACTCTAGAGAGACCCGGTAATATAGAACCTTTGTTTCTCACGCTTAGTCTACTGTTGTCGCTTCGTATGTTAAGCTCCATGCTCTTTAGTATCTGATACTTATACTGGAGATTCATATCATACCGTTCTGCACCTCCTACGGCTGTAGATCGGAGTCCTTCGGAGTCATATAGAGCTCCTGTGAAGCTTCTCCCTAGTCCAGCTTGTAGGGTGTGTACCTTATTGCTAAGTCCTAATAGGACGTTAGCGTGAAGATCATTTGCAGTAGTGTTGGTAGCACTTGTTTCTATCCAAAAAGGTTGATCTAGGAATTTCTTAGTATACAGTCGTATTACGATGGCGCTATTTTTGGCTAAGGTAGAAATAGGAGAAAATGATACTTCGATATATTCTAAATCCCATACGGGTATAGACTGAAGATCATAGCCTACATTCTGATCCATCAGAAGAGGATAGTCGTCTTTTATAATGGCGATTTGACTCAAGTCTAGTGTAGAAAAACTGGTATGGGTAGTCAGACCTAAAGTGTATTGACTTAATCCTGGGATTAGTGCTAGCAGCTCTTCTAGATTTTGAGCATTGGCAATGAGGATTTCTTCTTTATCTAATCTAAAAAACACCGAAGAGTCCTGAGCGTGACAAAACGAGATGACCGCTATGAAAGCAGAAGTTAGCAAACTTCTAAGTATGTTTTTTTTACGTGTCAAGAAATCTACTTTTTTTTATCAGTACAATAATACCGGGATAAATGTCCACTTAGTGCACATTCGAGAGGGTATGACACTAAATCTATGCAGATATTACAGCTGCTTTACTTTTGACTATAGAAGTAGAGATGAAAACGATCACAAAGACAATTCCTATGACTGTAGATATAGATCCAGCTACGGACACATCTAACCACTTTGCTGCATAATAACCTGCAGCAGAGCAAGCGACACCTATTGTACAAGCTAAGAGGATCATTTTTTTAAAATCTTCTGTGAGTAAATAGGCTATAGCTGGTGGTCCAGAGAGAAACGCTATGACCAGTATAGCACCTACAGACTCAAAACTAACCACTGTAGTAAGTGAAACTCCTGACATAAGGAAGTAGTGCCAAAAAGTGACAGCTACACCTGTAGATAATGCGAAATTGGGATCAAAGGTTGTGATAAAAAGGCCTTTGTACCCCCATATAACGGCTCCTATGAGTAGAATGCAAACTACCAAAAGGATTATAGCTTGCTTGGGTAGCATAAGCCCTCCTACAATAGGCTGCAGCCAAAGCGATACATACTCTATCTCTCCATATAATACACATTGTTGATCTAGATCTGCGTTTGCTCCAAACTTTGATATAAGTATAATGCCAATGGCAAATAATAAGGTGTAGGATACACCTATAGCTGCATCACTTTGTAATCGAGCTTTTTTAGTAAACCACTCGATCATGAGTGTAGCAAGTATACCGCTGAGTGAGGCTCCTATTAATATAGGTAGGCTAGCGGTAGATCCTGATATCCAGTAGGCTATGAATATGCCAGGCAATACAGAGTGGGATATAGCGTCTCCTATCATGACCATCTTTCGCATTACTAGGAAACTGCCCATAAGAGCACAGTTTATAGCTACTAAGCTAGCGGTGAATATGATGTAAAAATCATTCATTAGTAAGGTATTTCACTTTGATGTGGGTCCGTTTCGGGTCTTTTTAGCAGTCGTATAAGTTCCTTTTCTATCTCTGGCGTGATTACGTGCTCTATGCCTTCTGCATCATCGTGCAGGTGATCAGCATCCAGCTGGAAGTACTTAGAGAGATAGATCTCCCAAAGCCTGTGCTTTCGGATTACTTCTCTAGCTGCTAGTCTTCCTTTATCGCTGAGTATTATAAGTCCACGTACTTGGTCTATGTAGTGCTCGTGCTCCAGTCTTCTAAGTGTGGATTTTAGTTTTTGTACAGGATACTTTTCTTTATCTACGAGTTCGTTTATTGAGATAGTATTCGTACCATTATTTGCTATTTTATAAGTGTCCTTTAGCACATTCTCGTTATTGATTTTGATATTATTCGCGTTTCGTAGTTTCATACGGGCCACTACGCCTCTTTTTTTGCCAAAAAGTATAGCCAGAAGTGCAAATAATGATAGCACTACTACTATCCACGGTCCTGTGGGCATACCTGTGCCGCTATAGCTTATGACCACGCCTATCACTCCACTTAAGAAACCGAATGACCCAGCATATATAAGCATCTTTGAGATAGAGTTAGTAAGGAATCGAGCACCTGCAGCTGGAGTGATGAGTAATGCGGCCATTAAGACTACGCCTACTGCTTGTACGCCGATAGCTACAGTGACTACAGTAATGAGTGCTAAAAACGACTTGAGAAAGGAGGTGTTAAACCCAAGTCCTTTGGCATAATTTTCATCAAAACTGACTAGGCTAAATCCGCGAAGAAAAAACCAAATACATAAGACGTTTATTACTGCTATTACTGAAAATAACTGGACATCTAATATGCCCATAGATGCTGCTTTACCAAACAAAAAGCTATCCAGTCCGCTTTGAGCTGCATTACCACTGTGTTGTATCTTAGTGAGCAGTACTATTCCTACACCGAAGAAGACACTGAGTGTAAGTGCTAATATAGTATCTGGCTTTAGTTTAGACTTGGATTGTACATAGTCTACTATCCATATAGAAAGTAGCCCAGAGGATATAGCTCCTAGTAGAAAGTATACTGGATTTTTGACTCCAGTGAGCATAAATGCAATGGCAACGCCTGGTAATACTGAGTGAGAGATGACGTCTCCTATAAGTGCACGCTTTCGTAGGTAAGTAAATGTACCCACTACACCTGCTGCAAAACAAAGGATACCAGACCCTATACCTACTACAAATAGGGTATAGTTTTCAGCAGAGAAAAAGGTGACGATATGTTCCCAGATACTCATTAGTGTTACTTATGTCTCATTGGAAATTCTTTGTTTTCCATTTCTTGGCTGATCTTAGCGATGGTCGTGAGTCTGCCGCCATAAGTATCTGTGAGGATTTGATCTGTGAATACTTCGCTAGTAGGCCCGCTTGCTACGAGTCGCGTATTAAGCAGTACTAAGTGATCAAAGTAGGACTGAGCAGTGTGAAGATCATGATGTACTATTACGAGTGTTTTTCCCGCGTCTTTCATATCCTTCAGCAGTGCTATGATCATCTCCTCTGTGGCTATATCTACGCCCGCAAATGGCTCATCCATAAGGAACAAGTCCCCTTGCTGGGCTATAGCACGTGCTAGAAATATTCGCTGCTGCTGACCGCCAGAGAGTTGACTGATTTGTCTTTTTGCGTAGCCTAGCATATTTACCTTCTCTAGACTGTCTGTTACTATGTCTTTATCCTCACTCGTCAGTTTTTTAAACAGCCCACGCTTTTGGTAGCGACCCATCGCTACTATATCCCATACGCTAGCCGGGAAGTCCCAGTCTATTTCTTGTCGCTGAGGTACATAGCTTACTTTATCTCTGACGTTATCCAGTTCTTGGTCATACACTCTAGTGAAACCGCTTGTAGGTTCTACTACACCCATTATGGATTTCAGAAGAGTGCTTTTGCCACTTCCGTTTGGCCCCATTATACCTATGACTTGCTTTGCGGGCAGTTCAAAATCGACATTCCATAAAGCAGGTTTTCTGCCATAGAGTACGGTGAGGTTATGTGCTTCTATTATAGGAATGCTCATTTTAGTCCTTCTATAACTGTATAAATATTCGCCTCTAGCATACCCATATAAGTACCTTCTGGTGTTCCGTCTTGTCCCAGTGCATCACTATAAAGTGTACCTCCTATTTCTAGTTTATAGTCTCTAGCATTGGCTCCTTCTATGACGGCTCTTAGGTTTTTGTCACTTACACTTGTTTCTACAAATACTGCTTTTACTTTCCTATCTATGATAAAGTCTATCAGATCTTTTACATCCTTGGCACCATATTCTGCTGCCGTAGATATGCCCTGCAGGCCACGTACTTCAAAACTAAATGCATCACCGAAATATTCGAATGCGTCGTGGCTAGTGATAAGTATGCGTTTCTCATGAGATAAACTGGTATCTAAGTTTATGGAAAGTACCTTGACATTGGCCTTTATGTCATTGGTATATTTTTCACATCGAATAGCGGTACTATCTAATCCTTTGATTTTGGAAAGCTCCGCAGCTACTCCTTGCAGACCTTCTAGCCAGATCTCTGGATTAAACCAAATGTGAGGGTCTACTAAATCAGAGGTTTCGTCTACACGTTTTAGTTTTGTTTTGTCAATATAGCTTCCCAGTGAAAACACCTTCTTTTGCTTTGCATAGTTTTCCAGCATTTTAGCCATTTTACCTTCTAAGTGGAGGCCATTATACACTATGATATCTGCACCAGCTAGTTTTGCTATATCTCCTTGACTAGCTTTATAGAGGTGCGGATCTACACCGGCACCCATTAGCGGCAGCACGGTCACCTCTTTTGGCACTATATTTCGTATGCAGTCACCTACAATACCCGTGGTAGTTACTATGGTTATTCCATCGCTTTTAGGACCTTTTGAGCATCCACCTAGGATTATCAAGAAGGTAACTATATAGAGCATTGGTGTTCTAATAATATGCATCAAGCAAAGGTATTAAAAATGAATATCTACTGCGAGTAGGAGTTAGCTACTTTGGTTTTTTATCTGTAAAAAGAGTGATTTATCCGTTTATACTCTCGTATACTTCACCGTACTGTATTTTTTTGGCCTTAACTTTGTTTTGCTAAATAGTTACATGAAGGCATTTATACTGGGGATAGTTTTTTTATTAATGGGCATCATTGCTAGTGCACAGTTGTATGTGCTCAAGGATCATATTTTAGATAGCAATGCAAATAGACCGATACTCTACGATTCACTTCCGAAGCTCTGTGATACGCTATACAAATCATTTATCCGAGAGGATTTAGCAGGACTGAAGCCTTTTGTACCAGAGGTGAGATACTTGAAATCTACTTTTGATACCTTATCTATAGAGTATAGAGAGGAGCAGGTGATCTATCGGCAGCAGTTATTATACAGAAGTTTACAGAAGGATTATAAGAAAATAATCAAGTATGCTAAAAAGAGTAAGATAAATATCTCTAGGTTAGAGAAAGGAGAAGTGGCCTATAACTATGGTAAAAACGAGGAAGGCTACGAGTATTGTTATGTAACTACTGAGTTCAAAAAGCGGAAGCATATCTATGAGCTAAAGTTTTTGGCCATTATGCTCAACGGACATTGGTTTTTAGGGGATGATCTGTCTTTTAGAGAAGTAGAATGAGAAGTCTAGCGTGTATAATTTGTTTGGCTACTAGTACTGCTTTTGCTCAGTCATGGCAGGTAAAAAACCATCCAAACAGTACTAGGAAAGCTATACTAATGGATAGCGTATTTATATCTGAGTATGTGTATACAGAAGTGAGTGAATTATCAGAAGATAAAGCGTATGTCTCTCGTGGTGAGCTATATGCGTATATAAATAAGGGTGGCGAGGAATTAACTCCATATGTATTTGCGGTAGCTAGTAATTTTACAGACGGATATGCCATAGTAGGGGATAGCAACGCTCAGAGCGTAATCAATGATCGATTACAACTCATAGGTCCACTGAAGTACTTTAGAGCTAGACTCCCAGTCCAGGGACTTATAGTTGTGCAGTCTTTTTCAGGGACTTGGGGCGTTTATGATGTAGCGGGAAATATCAAGTTACCGTTTATATATGACTTGCCTCCTAATATTGTCAATAGAGACTGTATCATAGTGAGAAAAAACGAAGACTATGGTGTCGTCAATGACTGCAATGAGATTATCTTCAACTGTGCCTACCAATATATCAGTACTGATGGCTTAGGATACAGACAAGGTAATTATCTAAGATTATTTTGATTTTGGATGATGAAAGGGTTTAAGCATCTGTGTGTTAATTTCTATAGGAGCCTGTCAAAGTAGAGATAGAATGGACCGGATCAAAGCTCAGCCCAAATTACAAGTAATGGAAAGAAGAGGTGCCAATTAATTTGAAAATACAGCACCTTTAATTTTAGAAGCAGAGCTTGTGATTAAATAAGGCTTTTGTAATAATGTAGAGTTTGTAAATTGTACTGGGGCAATAAAAGTGCTAACTTTTCTAAATTCAGTAAGCTATTAAAATAAAACCAGTCTAATAACTAATGCTGTAGGTGCAGAAAGTGAGTATTAAGATATTGTTATGGGTATCGACCTTTCGATCAAATTTATTAGAGATCAATACAGGAAGGTCACAAATTGATGCGTTATTGCTTTTATGCTATCACTTATTACACCATTCACTTTATTTCAGTGATAGGATTCGATGTACTATTTATATTGGCTTCATGTATATATTCGGTATAATAATCAGGGAGTACCAGAACGACATGTGTTAGCTGGTTTCGCAGTGATATTACGTATTGTTATTGTGCTTTTATCTGCAGGTGTTGTATATCTGTTATTCATCATATTGTAAAATGTATCCTTAGTACTATCCTTTTTTGTTTCTTTATTTGCAGTATGCAAATGACCACTAGTAGAGATTTCGCCGAAAAATTAGATAATGAAGATGCGTTAGCCAAGTACCGCAGTCAGTTTTTTATGCCTCCGGGTAAGACTAGAGCAGAACAAATTTATTTTACTGGAAATTCACTCGGTCTGCAGCCGAAGTCAGTGAAGGATTATATCCAACAAGAATTAGATGATTGGCAAATGCTGGGGGTAGAAGGTCATTTTCATGGAAAGAATCCGTGGTTTAGTTACCATCGTTTTTTTGATAACGAAGCCAAGGTCGTAGGAGCGAAGCCAGAAGAAGTAGTGATGATGAATAACCTTACTGTAAATCTTCACTTATTGCTTGCTAGTTTCTATAGACCAACGGGTAAGAGAACCAAAATCATCATGGAAGGTGGCGCTTTTCCTAGTGATATGTATGTGATAGAGAGCCAAGTGAAACAGCATGGTTTTGCATATGAAGATGCTGTAGTAGAGATAAATCCACGAGAGGGTGAGCACGCACTTCGTACAGTAGACATAGTAGCTAAAATAAAAGAAGTAGGAGAGGAATGCGCTCTAGTATTCTTTAGTGGAGTTCAGTATTACACTGGTCAAGCTTTTGATATAAAAGCACTCACGGAAGCGGCTCACAGTGTAGGAGCATATGCAGGATTTGACTGTGCACACGCAGCAGGTAATATCAAAATGGAATTGCATGATTGGAATGTAGATTTTGCAGCTTGGTGTACGTACAAGTATATGAACAGTAGCCCTGGTGGAGTGAGTGGAGTTTTCGTACATAATAAGCACGGGGATAATCCGGATACTCCAAGACTAGCAGGCTGGTGGGGACATAAGGAGAGTGAGCGTTTTCAGATGAAGAAAGGCTTCGTCCCAGAACCGGGTGCTGCAGGATGGCAACTCAGTAATGCTCCCGTACTCGCTATGGCCGCACATAAAGCTTCATTGGATATGTTTGATGAAGTGGGTATGGATGCTCTAGTAGCCAAAGGTAAAAAGTTAAACGCCTTTTTAGAGCAAGTAGTGATGGATGCTCAAGTGGTGAATGATAAGCTAGAGTTTGAGGTGATCACACCTGCAGAGCGTGGCTGTCAGTTGAGTGTGCTGACCAACGAAAATGGCAAAGCTCTTTTTGATTACCTCACAGAAAGAGATGTATTGACTGATTGGCGTGAACCTAATGTGATTCGTCTTGCTCCAGTCCCTTTGTACAATTCATTTATGGATGTATGGGAATTTGGGGAGTTACTGAAGGGATTTTAGAGGGAGCTTCTCATATTTAATTTTGTTATCTCTTATCAGATTATCTCGGAATAATCAGTAGTCCAATTTCAAAATTATCATAGATAAAAGACTAAATATTTTATTTTGTTATATCACTACCAGTGTATTACAGAATGACGTATTTAAGTAACTCAATCTTTAGTTATAGTTAGATAAGCCGTTTGTGTAATAAATAAATGGCTGTAAAAGAAACTGTTTGATGTGACATTTTATAGTTTCATTGATATACTACCAAGACAGTCTCCAACCGCCGCATATAAAATTATTTCTTTTCAAGTTGTTGAAAAACAATTCTGTAACTAATGCTATGCAGCCGTTTTTTGCCGCTATAATCCTGAAAATAATTTATTCTATTTATACGAGATTGAAAATCTAAATTGGTGTAATACGTTTGTCTAACAGTGTAATTCAATTGAGTCCGTTACACTACGGCAATATCAAATGTGCTAAATTAATAGGTATATATTGAGTGTTTTGAAAATAAAGACTTTGTTATCTTCAAGAGTACACGATTTAAGGTTTTTGATTTAATGGGACTGTATGTTATTGCTCGAGCAGTAGGATACCCTGAGAGGTATGTGCTTCATTCAGAAAGTAGAAGTGTTCTTTAATCAAAATGTACAACCAGTTGTGCTCAAAATTTTGATACGTCAAATCAAGTTAGTGACGATTTTAAATAAAACTTTAGTACATAAGAGCTATGTAGAAACGAAAAAACCCAGTCCTTCGACTGGGTTTATAACTCAACTACTTTAACTAATATTACCAGTTACATACATAACTAACATTATCAGTTGTATACATAACTGATAGTTGAGTTACTGAAAGAAGTCACCTTCCCTCAGTAACTATTGTTTGCGTAGGATCATCACTCCCTGCGGTATTTATGAAATTAATACGTAGTAGTATTTGTATTTGTTTCAATTTCTTGATGCAATGGTACACCCATCTATTGGGTCTTTCCTAATTTTTAATGTCAAATGTCTTAAAATGATTCAAAATATTCCATATTTGGGAATATGCTTTTTTTGAGAATGGAATGTAATGGAGA
>CAWVTM010000068.1:0-9472 GCA_963933305.1 uncultured bacterium | reverse complement strand
TTATTGATGAGGACATTTCTAAAACTGCTGATCAGTCATTTAAAATTGGCATAACTGCTAACCACACGAGCAATATCAAGACTTTTACTATCACTCAATCTATAGATGGCGGTGTAGAAATACCACTTTTAGATTCTTCTTTAAGTGAAAAAATAATCGCTGAATATATATACAACGGTACTACTGCGGCTACTGCAGGTACTGAGATCTATACATTTACAGTGGCGGATAAAGACGGTAATTCTACTTCTAAATCTATCACTATCACTAATCTGGGAGATCCGGGATTGAATTTAGATGTTTTGACAGTTGATAATGATGGTGCTACATTTAAAGTGTATAACTTTCAAGGAGGTCTAAAGGGTGCCTATGGAATTACGCTAGGTGGCAGTTTAAGCTCTACGGAGCCCAATGCTGGCAAAGATATACAAGACTCTACTACATCAGCTGAGACTTCTAGCTGGCCAGCTAGATGGACTTCGAGAAACGGTACTACGTTTAAAAAAGTGAGTGCTTCTTCTTGGGCATCTATAACTAATGATTCTGAGATAGCTGCGGCTTGGGCTTCTGGTGAGACACCAACATCTTCTGTGAATATAACAAACGGAGATGTTTATCTTCTTAATCTTCAGAGTTCGGGTAGTTATGCATTAGTAGAAATAACCGATGTTGTTTCTACAGCAGGTGCTGATAACAATGATTACGTACAGTTTAAATACAAAAAGCAGCAATAAACGGTAACTTGTTTACTAATAATATCATAAAAGGGTCGATGCTTAGCATCGACCCTTTTATTTTGTAAATCAGAAATAAAAATTAGAATGAAGACAATAGGAGTATATACAAGTGGGGGCGACGCTCCAGGTATGAATGCTGCAGTGCGAGCAGTAGTGCGTACTGCCATATATCATGGCCTCACGGTAAAAGGGATAAAGCGTGGTTATGAAGGAATGATACATGGCGAAATCATAAACTTAGATAGACAGTCTGTGGCTAATATCATACAGCGTGGAGGTACATTTCTGAAGACTGCCCGCAGTGCAGATTTTATGACACCAGAGGGTAGAAAGAAAGCGTACAAAAACCTAAAAAAACATGATATAGATGCATTAATATGTATTGGTGGTAATGGTTCTTATGCTGGAGCAAAGGTGTTAAACGAAGAGTTTGGGATTCCGTGTATCGGTTTGCCTGGAACTATAGATAATGATTTATACGGTACAGATTATACCATAGGTTATGATACGGCTATCAATACGGCATTAGACTCCATAGATAGAATAAGAGATACTGCTCACAGTCACGAGCGAGTATTTATAGTGGAGGTAATGGGTAGAGATAGTGGTTTTATAGCTTTAGACGTAGCTATAGCCGGTGGAGCAGAAGGTGCTCTTATACCTGAGGATCAGGGAGACTGGGATAAGGTATTAAAGCACTTTAATAGACCTGGTAAAAGAAAGAAGTCATTTAGTATTATCATAGTAGCAGAAGGAGATGAGCAAGGCGGAGCACTGGTGCTCGAGAAAAAGCTTACAGATCTTTATCCAGACTTAAAAATAAGAAGTACCATATTAGGGCACGTGCAGCGAGGAGGTAGCCCAAGTGCTCGGGATAGGATATTAGCATCTAGATTAGGATCTGAAGCGGTAAAAGCATTGCTAGATGGCAAAAAATCTGTAACTGTAGGTATAGTGAGTGACAAGGTTACGTATACACCATTTGAGCTAGCTATCAATGGCAAGAAATCAGTAGATCCAGCGTTGATTGAATTGGCTGAAATTTTGGCTATATAGCGCTATACTCAAGTAATATAATATCAATTTAGATTTTCAATATCGATAAATAGATTGAGTTATTTTCAGGTTTATAGCGGCAAAAAAAGGTTGCAGAGCTTGAGCTATAGTATTATTTTTTAACGAATAGAAATCGAGTGAAAAACGATTTATATGCAGCAATTGAAGGCTCTTTTGGTATAAGAGGCTCAGGATAACAAGTGAGGCAAATATGATACCATTAAAAAGCCCGAATACGATATCGTATTCGGGCTTTTTAATATGCTTTGGTTAGCCGTTTATGATTGCTGCGTCTCTACTAATATGCTACACGTCTATACGTGCATACTTCGCATTGGCTTCTATAAACTCTCTACGAGGTGGCACTTCGTCACCCATTAGCATAGAGAATACTCTGTCTGCTTCTGCGGCATTATCTAGGGTCACTAGTTTAAGCGTACGTCTCTCAGGATCCATAGTGGTTTCCCATAGTTGCTCAGCATTCATCTCACCTAGTCCTTTATATCGTTGTTGTTTTACGCTATCTGGATTATCGCCTCCCAAGTCACGCACTATGACGTCTCTTTCCGCATCACTCCAGCAGTAGATCACTTTAGCTCCTTTTTTTATTTGGTAGAGTGGTGGAGTGGCTATGTAAAGGTATCCTTGCTCTATGAGTGCTTTCATATATCTGAAGACCAGCGTCAGGATAAGCGTACGTATATGACTACCATCTACGTCTGCATCGGTCATTATCACTATCTTGTGATACCGAAGCTTAGTAGTATTGAGTTCACGAGCATCTTCTTCTGTACCGATGGTTACGCCTAGGGCGGTAAACATATTTTTGATTTCCTCATTATCGTAGATTCTGTGCTCTAGTGCTTTTTCTACGTTTAAGATTTTACCACGAAGCGGCAGTATTGCTTGGTAGTTACGATCTCTACCTTGCTTTGCTGTACCACCTGCAGAGTCACCCTCCACTAAGTACAATTCGCATATAGTAGGATCTTTTTCAGAACAATCAGACAGTTTTCCTGGTAGACCAGCTCCACCCATAGGCGTTTTACGCTGCACCATTTCACGAGCCTTAGCAGCTGCGTGTCGGGCGTGTGCCGCTAGCATAACTTTTTGTACGATTAGTTTTGCTTCTGCCGGATTTTCTTCTAGGTAGTTAGTAAGCATTTCGCTCACTGCTTGACTTACGGCAGCAGATACTTCTCTATTTCCTAGCTTGGTCTTGGTCTGTCCTTCAAACTGAGGTTCGGCTACCTTGACAGAGATTATGGCCGTAAGTCCTTCACGGAAATCATCACCTTGTATCTCAAATTTCATTTTAGAAAGCATACCAGATTCCTCTGCATACTTTTTAAGTGTATGAGTGAGGCCACGTCTAAATCCGCTGAGGTGAGTACCTCCTTCGTGGGTGTTGATATTATTTACATAAGAGTGTAGATTTTCGGAATAAGAAGTATTGTAAATCATAGCTACCTCCACAGGTACGCCACTTTTCTCACCTTCCATGGCTATCACGTTATTCATTATAGCAGTACGAGTGCCATCTAGATAGCGTACGAACTCACTAAGGCCTTCTGTACTTTTGAAATCTTCTCTAAAGAAATTTCCTTCTTCATCTTTATTACGTTTATCAGTTATGCTTATTTCTATTCCTTTATTTAAGAAAGAGAGTTCTCGCATTCTAAGCGATAAGGTGTCATAATTGAATTCTGTTGTTTCACCAAATATCTCTGGATCAGGTAAAAAGGTGACCATAGTACCTTGGTCATCAGATGGTCCTACTTCACGTACTTCATATTTTATTTTACCTTGAGAGTATTCTTGTTCCCACTCTTTTCCGTCTTTATATACAGAAGCTTTGAGGTGGATAGATAGTGCATTTACACAGGATACACCTACACCATGTAGGCCGCCTGATACTTTGTAGGAGTCTTTGTCAAATTTACCACCAGCACCTATTTTAGTCATAACTACCTGCAGGGCAGATACACCTTCTTTCTTATGTATGGCTGTCGGGATTCCTCTTCCATTGTCTTTTACAGATACAGAGTTGTCTTCGTTTATCCAAAGATCTATAGTATCACAGTGACCAGCCATTGCTTCATCTATGGAGTTATCTACTACCTCATAAACTAAGTGATGTAATCCTCTCACGCCTACGTCTCCGATATACATGGAGGGACGTTTTCTTACGTGCTCCATGCCTTCTAAGGCTTGGATACTATCGGCATCGTAACTTTTGTTCTCTTTGCTCATTGTTTGGTTAAATTTAAAGCGTGAAAGTACGATTTTTAGGCGGTTTTAGGGCCGTCTGAGTTCGATGGATATATCCACAAACAATGCACAAGAAATTAAAAATAGAATGCTGATAATCAGCTAGTTGTGAGTGCTAATTTCGCCTCTCAGGTTTTGAGCTAATATTGCTCTTCTCTCTTGGAAGGGATAGTTTCCTATAACCCACATTAGTTTGGTAAGTGCGGCCTCACTAGTGATGTCATATCCATCTACTACAGCAGTACTTTGTAGTACATTACTCGCTGCATATTGACCCAGCTCTATCTTGCCATTCGGACACTGCGTAGTAGCAAGTATTATGGTGTTGTGTCGTTCACATGTGGCTATTAGCTCATTCCATTGCGAGTTGCTAGGCAGGTTTCCCGCCCCGAAAGTTTTAAGTACTATACCGCTTAGCTTATCACTATTCACTAGATCTAAAAGAGGCTTAGGGTTATATCCTGGGAACACGGTTACATTCACTACGCTATCGCTAAACTCAGTCATCAGTTTGAGTTCTGTTTTTCTATTGAGGATTAGTAGGTTATCATTAATAGCTATGTTTTGCTCCATGTGAGCAAGATTATCATAGTTTGGAGAGCTGAAACCCTCAAAGTCGTTAGTACTCGTTTTTACAGATCTATTGCCTCTGAGTAGATCGTCATTGAAGCATATGGATACTTCTGGTATGCGAGCTAAGTTAAAGCTTTTATAACCAGCTATGTATATGGCATTACTAAGATTTACTATGCCATCTGTTCGTGGATGAAAGATAGGGAGTTGAGCTCCTGTGAGAACCACTGGTTTTTGTAGGTTTTCAAAAATATAACTTAGAGCAGAGGCTGAATATGCAAGTGTATCTGTGCCGTGGAGCACGATGAAGCCGTCATGTGTATCGTAATGGTCTGCTATACTAGTAGCTATTCGTTTCCATGTCTCAGGAGTGATATCAGAAGAGTCTACTATGGGCTCCAATGTTTCAAAAGTGAAATCTATATTTGAAAAGTAATTGAAATACGTTTGATTTCTGATAGCCGGCATATACTCTATAATTTCCTGCCACGAACTTGGAATCAGTCCTTCTTCTGTACTTTTCATACCGAAAGTACCACCCGTATACAAAATATAGACTTTACTTCTCATCTGAAGTTCCACGAGCGGCTAAGAGGTAGAGCACACTCATCCTCACAGCTACTCCATTTTCTACTTGATTTAAGATAATACTTTGGTCGGAGTCTGCTACTTCACTCGTTATTTCTACTCCTCTGTTGATAGGTCCTGGGTGCATCAGTACTATTTCTTTTTTAAGACTATGTAGGAGAGGAAGAGTCACTCCATACTGAAGCGAGTATTCTCTTAGACTTGGGAAGTATTTGTCTTCTTGACGCTCCAGTTGTATGCGTAGCATATTAGCAGCATCACACCACTCTAAGCTATCTCTGAGGTTATGACTAACTTCTACACCCAGACTACTTATATGCTTAGGCAGTAGGGTAGGAGGGCCACATACACGTACTATTGCTCCCAGCTTTTGGAGGCAGTATATATTGCTCAGTGCTACTCTAGAGTGAAGGATATCTCCTACTATTACAATTTTTTTATCTTTAAGGTCACCAAGCTTTTCTTGCAAAGAATACGTATCAAGTAGTGCCTGTGTAGGATGCTCGTGTGTACCATCTCCAGCGTTTATTATAGTAGCATCTATGTGTCTGCTGAGAAACTGATGTGCTCCAGGAGCTGGGTGTCTCATTACTACCATATCTACCTTCATTGCCAATATATTATTGACTGTGTCTATGAGTGTTTCTCCTTTTTTCACAGAGGAGCTGCCACTAGAGAAGTTTACGGTATCTGCTGATAGTCTTTTCTCTGCTAGTTCAAAGGATATTTTAGTTCGGGTGCTATTTTCGAAGAATACATTAGCTATGGTGACGTCTCTTAGGCTAGGTACTTTTTTGATGGGGCGATTTATTACCTCTTTGAAGTTTTTAGCGGTAGTTAGAATGAGTTGTATATCTGCAGTAGAGATATCCTTTATTCCGAGTAAGTGCTTGGTTGATAGTAGTGACATCGTTAATCTAGTTTATCTGTGATTATCCATACTTTACAGTTATTGTCTACCCAGTCCACCTTCACATAGTCATCTATCCGAGAATCTATATGTTCACCTACATAGTCTGGCTGTATAGGTACTTCTCTATTGTATTTTCTATTGATTAGGGTGACGAGCTCTATTGATGACGGGCGTCCGTAATCATTGACTGCATCTAGTGCTGCACGGATGCTTCTGCCCGTGTATAGCACATCATCTATCAGAATAATTCGTTTGTTTTCTATTTGGAAGTCTATGTTTACTGCACTAGGCAGTAGGGGCTTATCTGTACGTCTGAAGTCATCCCTGTGGAATGTAGTATCTAGTTCACCGTATGTAACCTCTATATCAAATAGTTCTTTTATTTTAGAACGGATGGATTTACCAAATAGGATACCTCTTGGTTGAAGAGCTAACAGAGCTGTATTGCTAAAATCTCCGTGATTTTCTATAAGCTGGTGAGCTATTCTAGTAAGTATCAGATCTACTTGTTTGTATTCTAATATTATTCTTTTCATACTAGAGCTGAGTTGCTGCCATTTGCATTATTTCTTCAAATTCAAACTCCTGTACTGGCCCTACAGATAGTCTGCTGAGTTTTACAAGAGCCATATTAGCTAGAGTATCATTTGCTTTTATCTGAGCAAGCGTAACTGCTTGTGCGAGCGGTTTGATAGTTGCTACATCTACGGCCACCCATTTATCATCTTCAGTGGTAGGGTCTTGGTAGGCTTCTTTTATGACTCTAGTGAGTCCTACTATTTCCTTTCCTACATTGCTATGGTAAAAGAAACAGATGTCACCTTCTCTCATAGCTCTTAGTTGTATGCGAGCAGCATAGCTGCGTACACCGTCCCAGTATGTTGTACCATCAGCTACCATTTGGTCCCAGCTGTATTTGAATGGTTCAGATTTTATTAGCCAGTAGTTCATTGCCTTCAAAACAACAGATTTTTTTTCATTTTGTAGCTATTCTAACTAAGAAACAATAGAGCAAAAAAAATCCCGACCGTATGGTCGGGATTTTCTATCGTATTATAAAAACTTATTTACTCAATACTTCTAGAAGCTCTGCCTTCTTAAGAGTCGTGTATCCAGTGATACCTTTATCTTTAGCTGCTGCTTTTAGTTGAGCTACAGTCATACTAGCTAAATCACTAGCTGGTGCATCTGTTGTTGATTCTACTACTTCTTCCTCTGCTGCAGGTGCTACTACTTCGGCTTCCTTTTTTGGAGCAGCTTCTTTTTTAGCTGTTTCTTTTTTTGGAGTTTCCTTTTTAGTGGCGGCCTTCTTTGCAGGAGAAGCTTCCATTTGAGCTTTCAGATTAGCTAGTACGTCTAATTCACCGAGGGTAGATCTCTCTGCTCCTTTGTTCATTTTCTCTACATACTTGTTAGTATTAGCAGATTTACGTCTAGTGTCAGCTTGTTGCTCAGAGTTTTGAGCTCTTTCAGCTTCTTTCCATATATCAGTATGAGATACCAATATACGCTTAGCGTCTTTGTTAAACTCTATCACTCTTACAGCGATAGTCTCGTCCATCTTTAACTCGGTACCATCTTCTTTCTTTACGTGCTTCTTAGGAGCGAATCCTTCTACGCCGTAAGGAAGAGTAAGTATAATACCTCTGTCATTTATTTCAGAAACTACACCCTCGTGCTCAGACCCTAGTGTGAATACACTAGCGAAAGTATCCCAAGGATTTTCGTCTATTTGTTTGTGACCTAAGCTTAGTCTTCTGTTATCTCTATCTATCTCTAATACTACTATCTCTAGCTCTTCACCTTTCTTAGTGAATTCTGCTGGATGCTTTATTTTCTTAGACCAAGATAAATCAGAAACGTGTACTAGACCGTCTACACCTTCTTCTAGCTCTACGAATAAACCGTAGTTAGTAAGGTTTCTAACGATTCCAGTGTGCTTACTGTCCATTGGATATTTCTCTTCGATTTTGTCCCAAGGATCTGAGCTAAGCTGCTTAAGACCTAGAGAAAGCTTGTGCTCTTCTTTGTCTATGTCCAGTATCACTGCTTCTACTTCGTCACCTACCTTGATAAAATCAGATGGGTTACGTAAGTGCTGAGACCATGACATTTCAGAAACGTGAATCAGACCTTCTACGCCTGGCTCTATCTCTACGAATGCACCATAATCTGCTACAGTTACTACTTTACCGTTTACTTTTTCACCTTCTTTAAGCTCTTTCATACTATCCCATGGATGAGCAGTAAGCTGCTTCATACCTAGAGAAATACGTTTCTTTTCGTTATCAAACTCAAGAACCGCAACTTGTATTTTCTGATCAAGTGCTAATACATCCTCTGGGTGATTGATTCTACCCCAAGAGATATCTGTAATGTGAAGAAGACCGTCTAGACCACCTAGGTCTACGAATACACCAAATGAGGTCATATTCTTAACAGTACCTTCTAGTACTTGTCCTACTTCCATCTTAGAAATCATTTCAGCTTTTTGAGCCTCTATGTCATCCTCGATAAGTGCTTTGTGTGATATTACTACGTTTTTGTAAACCTCGTTGATCTTTACAACCTTGAATTCCATAGTTTTACCTACGTACTGATCGTAATCTCTAACTGGCTTCACGTCTATTTGAGATCCTGGAAGGAATGCGTCCATACCCATGATGTCTACTACGAGACCTCCTTTAGTACGAGACTGAATGTAACCTTTGACGATTTCACCTTTCTCCATGATAGATTGTATTCTCTCCCAAGCACCTTCTGCGATAGCTTTTTTACGAGATAATACTAACTGACCTAGAGCATTCTCTGTTTCGTCTACGTATACTTCTACTTCATCACCTACCTTCATGTCTGGAGTATCTCTAAATTCAGTAAGAGATACCAGTCCGTCAGATTTGAATCCGATGTCTAGTACTACGTTGTCTTCACTGATGCTCACTACAGTACCCATCACAAGTGTCTTTTCATCTACTTGCTTGATAGTACCTGTGTATATGGCTTTCATCTCATCATTTTGAGAATCATCATACGCACCAAAACCAGCTTTGTCTTGTGACCAGTCGAATTCGTCTGGGTTATGTACTGGTGTTTCAGAAACAGTGTTTGTTGGTTCAGCAGATTCAGTAGCTTCTGCTGGAGCGTCGGTTGTTGCATTCACTGTGGCATCCTTGGCCTCAGTTGCATCATTCAAGATTGGATCTTGATTTTCGTTTGTGTTATTGTTCAATATTTCATGTCCTCCTTTGCGAAAAAATGACTGCAAAAGTACGATTTTATTTTACAAGAGCGTTGTGTCTACAACAAAGTTTAGCAAGTAAGAACTAAATCCAAC
>CAWVTM010000067.1:0-9648 GCA_963933305.1 uncultured bacterium | reverse complement strand
ATATGCTAATTTTGAAACTATATTTATGCGATTATTTTTCACTAGTTTTAGTCTTGTTTTCCTTTTGGTCAGTTCATCTATACACAGCTTTGGACAGATTACTCAGACTGTCTTAGACCAATCTGGCAATCCGAATGAACCTACCGTGTGTTTTGATAAGGTAAATGACTCGGTGGTTTATGCCGCTTCTAATATTGATAATTTTTACAGTTATGATGTAGAATCTCGTCTTATCCAGACGCAGAAAGCTACTTCTGTGCTAGGTGTATATGGGGATCCTGTACTACATTGTTCTGACTCAGATGTGTTTTTTGCCCATTTATCTAAAACCGAAGGAAAAGGATATGGCGATTGGTTTGATAGAATAGTTGTTCAGCAGATTTCAAAGGTTAATACTTGGCAAGAGCGATCATTCAGTGTGGGTTATAATCCAGGTAAAATGCAAGACAAACCTTGGCTTAGTTCAGATGAGCATTCAGAAAGAAAGGGTAATGTATATGTGACTTGGACAGAGTTTGATACATATGGTAGTGATGATCCTGATGACTTTTCACGCATTCGGTTTGCTGGATTAGAGCAAGGTAATGACTCATTTTCAGAAGCAGTTACCATATCTGATACGGTAGGTGACTGTCTAGATGGAGATCACACACTAGAAGGTGCTACCACGGCGGTAGACTCGTCTGGTACTATCTATGCAGTATGGGCTGGACATGATAATATCTATTTTGATAAAAGTAAAGACGGAGGAGTCTCATGGGGTAAGGATAAGGTGATAGCTCAGCAGATAGAAGGCTGGGATATGGATATGCCTAATATTGTGAGAGCCAATGGCATGCCATTTATAGTCTCAGACATAAGTAGGGATATACTTTATGTATGCTGGGCAGATGAGCGAAACGGGAATGCAGATATATGGCTAAAGTACAGCAGGGACAGAGGAGATACCTGGAGCAATGCCATTCAGTTAAATTTAGATAAGACGATTACTCATCAGTATTTCCCTAACATAGCAGTAGACCAGCTAGCAGGAAAGGTATATGTGGCCTATTATGATTTCAAGTCAAGTACGACGAACTCATTTTATACAATATCCCTAGCCTCATACATAGCAGGGGGGAAAGTGTCTAATGTGCAGCTTACTCCATTTGTGATTCCACTGCCTGGAAAGAAACTTTTTTATGGCGATTATTTAGATATTGATATTCACAATGATAAGCTTGCTGTGGTCTACACTGCATATGATTTAAATCAAAAGACGGAAGTGAACCTTATCACTGAAGAGACCCTGTCTGATGGAGTATTTACTGCTACAGCCATTAATAACACCCTTGCGATAATCAGAAATAGTGATTCTGCACAGGTACTACTGAATATAGAGCATCCCCATAAGTCTAAGATTAGGGTACGTGTAGAGGCCAATGGTAAAAAAAAGAACTATACGTTCAGCGGGAATTACAGCGGGAGTAAAAGAGGTTGGGATCAACTCTTAGGCACTCTATACGTGGGGAATGATGAGCGTATTACGACTATAAAATATAGGATTAAAGACATGGAAATCAGAAACGTATACAAACGTACAATACGTCTTGAGTTGGAGTGATTGTATAGAAATATTTTGCAGTAAACTTTGCTGCATATATTAACTTTGATTTTTAGGGGCAAAACAACTTAATTTGCACACTATTTTTTAACGACCAAAAGATGCCAAATAAATACAATAACGAAGAACAAAGCGTATTACAGAAAATACAAAATCAAACAGGCTGCCTGCTATTAGTGATAGGTGTCGCTATGTTAGCCTTTGTACTTACAGATTTAGTTAGTTCAGGAACCAGTATATTTGGTTCTGATCAGAACTCAGTGGGTGAAATCAATGGAGAGTCAGTGAGCTATGAAGAGTATAATGGCACTTTTGAAGGGATTAAAGCTCAATTACTGCAAAATAATCCTGGCCTAGTGATGGATGAAAGTATCACGAAGCAGTATAGAGATCAAGCATGGAATATGCTGGTAGAGTCTAAGACGATAGAGCCTGAGTATAAAAAACTAGGTATCAACGTTAGCTCTGCAGAATTAGAAGATCTTACTATAGGTGCGAATACACACCCACAAATAATGCAGTCATTTCAGAATCCTGAGACAGGGCAGTTTGAGAAA
This sequence comes from uncultured bacterium, assembly GCA_963933305.1. Lineage (GTDB taxonomy): Bacteria > Bacteroidota > Bacteroidia > NS11-12g > UBA9320 > UBA9320. Next base: position 7,488 of record CAWVTM010000067.1, on the reverse strand, counting down.
ACTAGACTTGTACGTTTTCTTAAAGAGGATATCAATTCTAATCCAGACGCTATGGCCAGCTGGACTGCTTTTCAAGGACAGTTTACTAACGGTCTTATAGCCGAGAAATACCAAAAACTAATAGTAAGCTCTTTTTACGCTACTGAGTTACAAGCTAGAAATAGAAGTAATGACGATAGCTACTCAGTAAATGCAAGTATAGTAAGCTTACCGTATGCTCAGCTTACGGATTCTTCACTTTCTGCTAGTGATGCAGATATCTTAGCCTATGCAAAGAAGAATAGAGCGAATTATGAGCAAGATGCTAGTAGGGATATAGAATATGTAAAGATAACTGTGGTGCCTAGTGCTGAAGATAGTTCAGATATGCTAGAGTGGGCTTCAGAAACTGCTAAAGATTTTGCTGTTACAAAGGATGATTCAGTATTCGTAAGTGTACGAAACAGTGAGACTCCTTTTAATCCTGCGTATCAAGTGCGTGGTTCTTTCGCTCCAGAGATCGAAAATGTAATTTTCAATGCCGAATTAGGTAAAGTAGTAGGTCCTTTCCAAAAAGACGGAGTATATAGCGTCTTTAAGGTTATAAGTACTGGTACGGACACTATGAGAAGTGTGAAAGCAAGTCACATAGTATTCCCAGTAGCAGGTGCTGATTCAGCAGCAGCTATAAAAACTGCTCAAGAGACACTTGCTAAAATTCGAAGTGGTGAGACCACCTTTGAGCAGGAAGCGAGCAATAGAAATTATGACGCTACCAGGACTACTGGTGGAGATATGGGTTGGGTAAGAGAAGATAATAGAGCTTACCCTAAAAGGTTAATCGCTAAGCTAGTAAGTGCTGGTCAAGGGAGTTATGTGATAGTGCCGAGTAATAGAGGTGTTCACTTAGCTAAAACTACATCTGCAGTGAGTCGTAAATCATTAAAAGTAGCCATAGTAGATCAGAGCATCTATCCTAGTACTAAGACAGATGGCGATTACTATAAAAAAGCTGGAGAATTACTGACTAAAGTGAACAGTGAAAAATCTTTTGAAGAAGTAGCTGAAGAACTGGGTCTTACTAAGCGTGTAGCCAATAGAATCACTGAGGATGCTAGAGCTGTTCCTGGATTTTCAAATAGTAATAAAATAGCACAATGGCTATTTAATGCAGAAACAGAAGAAGGTACAATGTCAGATATACTTGACTTAGATGGTAACTATGTGGTAGCCAAAGTAGCTAAGGTGAGAGACGCAGGATTACCTGCGGCAGATGATCTACGAACCGAAGTAGAAGTAGCGGTACTGAATAAGAAAAAAGCAGCAGTACTTATACCTAAAATGGAAAAAGCACTAGAAAGTACGAAGACTGCAGATGAGCTAGCTCAAGCACTCAATACTAAAGTAAATCAAGCTCCGGCTATTTCATTAAATACAGGTAGCATCCCCTATGTAGGACAAGATAATAAGCTAGTGGGAAGTATACTTGGTACTGCTCCTAGTGGTAACACTGGTGTAGTAGATGGAGAAAACGCGGTGTCTGTGGCCTATGTAAATGCTGTGAACACCTCAGAACCTACTAATCTAGAAGCCATAAAAGATCAAGTGAAGCGTGAGAGCTCTCAAGCAGCCCAAGGTGGCATCAGAGCAGCACTTACTAAGAAAGCAGAAGTAAAAGATCAGCGATATAGATTCTACGACTAACTAGTAGTGTCCCTTCTAGTAAATAATATTTCATATACAAAGGTGGGGAGTGGTCCTCACCTTTGTTTTTTACACGGTTTTTGTGAAGATAGCTCTATATGGAATTATCAGATAGAGCTTCTCCAAGAGGATTTTACGTGCATAGCTATAGACTTGCCAGGTTTTGGTGATAGTTCAGGAGCATCTTTTACTAGCATACCTGAGGTGGCCATTCTGATCCATACTATACTTATAAAAGAGGAAGCAACAGCATGTGTCCTGTTTGGGCACTCGCTCGGTGGCTATATAGTCGGTGAATATATCCAAAAGTATGGAGAAGAGTTGTCAGCAGCTGCTGTGATTCACGCTACCTTACACGCAGATAGTGTAAAGAGGAAAGCAAATAGAATGAAATCAATCGATTTTATAGCTACCTGCGGTACTTCTGAGTTTTTCAGGCTTTTTACGAAAGGTTTGGTATTCTTACCAAATCTTGGTAGGTTGAGAGTAGGGCTAGATAAAATGGTTCAGCGTACGAGCCAAAAGGCCATCACAGATGGTCTCTTAGCTATGAGTGTGCGGGAAGATAAGTCTCAAGAGTTACTGCGGTTTAAGAAGCCTATGCTATTTTTAATCGGAGAGGAGGATATACATTACGATGCGTCTGAGATATTTACACAAGTATCCTTGTGCGATATAGCCCAAGTTACTATAATAAAGGATGTTGGACATCTATCCATGCTTGAGAAGCCACATGAAAACTTAGAGACTATACAGGAGTTTTTACTTCTCGTAGATCGTATCTCTCAAATACCTGGATAGTAAAGCAAGCGAAGTGTTTAAGACCAGAGTTTGATTGTTCTTTTGAGATGCAGGTTTTCATAAAACCCTGTATGCGAGATGTTTTGTTTTGATATAACTCGCTATTCCCTCACCACTTTTACCAATTTAGTTTTTAAGTGTCGTATACATAAATTGAGTTTATTGAAGGTTTGTATAGGCGAAAAATGATTGCATATCCTTCCGCGTGTCGCCATAGCTTTAGCGGAGGCACAAGCTATGGTATTATTTTTTAACGAATAGAAATCCAGTAAAAAACGATTTATATGCGGCAATTGAAAGCTATTTCGGTATTACACTTGAAACCCACTATTTACAGCTGTTCTGAATCCAAAACAATAACCAAACTCATGTTCAAAAACTCTAGTGAGTTATGTCTTATTCGTTGGTCTGCTGCATATGCTTTTTTCAGACCTTTGGATATATTAATTTTCTGACAAGCACTAGGTAACACTTGCACTTTACTCTTGTTTACCGTCGTTTTAGTTATTTTATTCTACTCCATTCGGAAGTTTTACCTAACCAAGTCATTCCTAGTACAAATCCTCTAAGTTTTAGCTTGTCTTTGTTGCCGTTTTCGAAATAGATGTAGCCGTCATAAGTCTTACCGTCTGTTGGATTGTATATAGTACCATCATTCCATTCTTGCTCTTTTTCGTCCCACTTAAATGCCTTGGCAATGACCATGCCTAATCGAGCTCTGTCCCTTAGCTTTTCATCTGGATTTTCAGGATCTGTTTTGGGTTTACCATTTGCATTATTTTGCTCTACAAGATGCTCTATTTTACCGTAATAAAATCCATTTTTAGCTTCGTATATGCGTATGTGAGCGGTCTTCTCTGCATTCCAGTAGGTTCCTAATACGTCGTCTGCTACTAAAGAAGCAGTATTCCATGCGTTAGCTATTAGAAATATGCCCAAAACCAGTGTTATTGTCGTAAATCGTTTCATTTTTTTCTGTTATATCTTATGTTCTGTATCAATAATACAAATTATCGGCTAAAGTTAATTTCTCTTGTAGATAAAAAATTCTACGAATGAAAGATTCAGGTACTTTATTTGTCCAATTGCAAATTATAATATGATAAATAAAAAATCAATACTAGCAATAGGAGTATGTATGATGATTTCATGTTTGAGCATGGCTCAGGCAGGAGGTGAGATACTTATACAGGCCAATAGAGCCACCCTAGAGCGAGATTATACCAAAGCCCTAGATCTTTATTCTCAGTATATAGCTGTGAATCCAGATGATTTTAGAGGATACTTTAATAGAGGGACTACAGAGTACAATGCAGGCAAGTTTGATGATGCCATAGCTGATTTCACTAAAACTTTACATTTAAATCGAAGGTATAATGAAGCATACTATTATAGAGGTCAGTGTTATGTTGCTATGAATAATTATATTTCAGCTGTTGAAGACTACACCTTTGTGCTCACTACCCAACCTAAAAGTGTTCCTTTTCTGAAGTTAAGATCAGAAGCATATGCAGGTCAAAACAAGCCCATTCTGGCTCTAGATGACTTAAATATGGCGGTGAGTGTAGATAGGCTATCTGGTGATTTATATAAGCGAAGAGCTGAGCTCAAAGTGACTACGGACGACGTAGATGGTGCACTTAGAGACTACTGTTCCGTAGAGAAATTGATACCGTCATATAAGATGGTGCACTACATCAAGGGTAATTTATATTTAGAATTAAGGGAAATAGAATTTGCTTGTGAAGAGTTTAAAATAGCACTAGATAATAAGATAGTAGTGGCTGAAAGAAAACATGAGGAACTCTGTCTCTAAGAATTAAAAGTTATAAATAGTGCGTGAGTTTTCAAATAATGCATACCTAATCCATTTAGATTTTTACTTTTGCCTCTAACTAAATAAGAGGCTCATGGCAGTATTATTAGATTTCGAAAAACCCTTAGAGGAACTTATAGAGCAATTAGAAAAAGCTCAAGAGACTCATGCGAAAGGTAAGGTAGATATGAGTGATACCGTATCTCAACTTACCAAAAAAATAAATAACGAGAAGAAAGAGCTATACAGTGACCTATCAGGGTGGCAAAAAGTTCAGATATCTCGTCACCAAAATAGACCGTATACATTAGATTATATAAAAGCTATCACCAAAAATTTTATAGAGCTTCACGGAGATAGAAATGTGGGTGATGATAAGGCTATGGTGGGTGGATTGGCGCAGATAGATAACATGAATGTTATGATTATCGGGCAGCAAAAAGGACGTACTACAAAAGAACGTCAGTACCGTAACTTTGGGATGCCTAATCCCGAGGGATATCGTAAAGCCAAACGTCTCATGCAAATGGCTGAGAAGTTTGATTTGCCGGTCATTTGTCTGATAGATACACCAGGAGCTTTTCCCGGACTAGAAGCTGAAGAGCGAGGTCAAGGTGAAGCAATAGCTAAAAATTTAATGATAATGGCTACACTGAAAGTTCCTATCATTTGTGTCATAATAGGGGAAGGAGCGAGTGGAGGAGCATTAGGTATAGGCGTGGGAGACAGAGTGTTTATGTTAGAAAATACGTGGTACTCAGTAATATCTCCGGAGAGTTGTTCATCTATATTATGGAGAAGCTGGGATTACAAGGAGAAAGCCGCAGATGTACTCAGCCTAACATCTGACAAGATGCTTGCTAATAAGCTCATAGACGGTATTATACCTGAACCGCTAGGTGGTGCTCATAATGATCCAGAGACGATGTATAAAACGCTCAAAGCTGAACTTAAGAAAAACATCAAGGAATTGAGTGAACTAAGTCCTAAAAAGCTCGTTAATGCTCGTATCCGTAAGTTTAGTAATATGGGTTCGTACTCAGACTCCGCCAAGTAAGTAATCTTGTGTTTCTGGACCTAGATTAAAAAGGACATCTAGGATACTTAGGTTTTCTTCAAACTTGATCTTTGCATCAAACACCTGTGGGTATACACTATTATGGATACGAGTGCTAGTCTCATAATAAACCGCATCTGAGGTATTAATCACACTTTTTTTAGGACATTTTATACATGATAATAATGTGCGGAACAATGCTTCATTAAGCGCTAACAGAGTGTCATATTTCTGCATATATACTTCCTCTATTTTATATCCATAAAAAAGATAAAAAGGCGATTTGTGATACGCATTTCGTATGCTTCTCCAGTGCTCTACCTGCCAGTTCGTGCTGTAATCTATCTTTACTTCTGAATAAGCACCCTTTCGTGTGCTTTTTTGGGTGGGGATGCTTAGCTTTAGTCTGCCACTAGCGGTAGCTATCTCATACTGTGAGAGCTCACTCTGCTTCTGATAGGTGTGGTTTATCTGTAGGACAATCTCAGGCCTACGGAGTAAGGCTGACCAGTGCGATATGTTACCGATACAGTGCAATATCATAGGGTAAAGAGTATGGTATCGTCCTCTATTTCTGAAAGTAGTTGAGTCATAGTTTTATTTAGCGTAGGGTGAATGAAGTCAGGGGATAAATCAATTATTGGTTTGATCACAAAAGCTCTTTCGTGCATTCTAAGATGAGGGATATTTAGGTCTTCTAGTTCTAAAGAGTCATCACCATAGAAAATAATATCTATGTCTATACATCTTGGACCCCACTTACGGGTTTTGGTACGGCCTATGCTATCTTCTATGCTCTGCAATAGTGTTAGACATTTAGAAGCAGAAATATCTGTATACAGACACACCGCTGTATTTATAAATAGGGACTGGTGAATATCACCCCACGGTGGTGTCTGATAAAAGGAAGCAATTGTACTTTTAGTGTCAAATATGGTATCTATGGACGCAATAGCCTGCAATAAATAAGTATATCGATTGCCTAAGTTCGAGCCAAGACTCAATACGAGTTTATTTTTCATTATTTTTGCTTAAATAAATGGACGATATTAGCTCATATATAAAATACATCATCATTGCAGCAATACTAGCATTTCGCTTCTTTATAAGTGGCAAAAAAAAAGAACAATTGTCAAATAAGAAGACTAAACCTGCGAAAAGAACTGGGACTACTAAAAGCACCACGTCTCTAGGTGATATACTTAGAGAGTTAAGTGGCGAGTCTACTACGTCGGTCTCTGAGCCTCAACCAGTCTCTAGTACTAAGGGCAGCAGGTCTGAAACAGAAACTAGTCAGTATGAATTTAACTCAGAGGAAAGTTATCGTGCAGACTCAGTAGAGGTAGAGCCAGATAGCAAAAAGTTGAAAGGGCTTGGCCGTATCCAGTTAGAAGAGGAATATGAAGATGTGGATTTTGATTTACGCCAGGCTATCATAGCAGAAGCTATACTCACTAGACCTCAGTATTAGTGTCAGCCTTTTCAGGCTTAAATATCCAGTATTTTTGACCAATGTAGGTGAGTGCTACACTTGCAGTAGTAGCTAGCACAAAAGCGGTTAACTTGTCTACCCCTATTACTAAGGACTTTAAGATTTCATTGGTATCCGAATGAAGCAAAAAACTAAAGGTGTAATTTGGTAATGTCTCGAGCATAAACTCATTCGTTTTTACGTTTACAATTAAGGCCACTGCATAAAGTATAGTGAAAAGCATAAGCCTTTTATTGTCTTTCTCAGGCTGTTTCCACGTCCAAAACTTATTCATATTATAAGTCACCACCATACCAGAACAAAAGCTGATAGCCTTACTAATACTCGGGTCCATGAACTGAGACAAAGCAAAATATACTGTAAAATCTACACCTACAGCGAGTACACCTGAGATGATGAATTTAGTGAGTTGTTTACTTGCTTGATAGATGGCCATGTGAAGTGAATTCTAAGCCTGCAAAAATAGCTGATTATCTTTTAGTACTGCCTTCATTCCAAAACGCATTGCCACATTAGGTTTCTGATGCCCAGCTTGGAAACCAAAGTAAATAGGATAATCAAATCCAGCGGTGTGTTCCAAGATAATCTCTTCCGCTGTTTTGCCATACGGAATAGCATTGTCATTCATATCGCTCATGC
>CAWVTM010000066.1:0-9684 GCA_963933305.1 uncultured bacterium | reverse complement strand
CCTGCTCCATAAATAATTAATTCTTTAGTATTTGTATTGTTATTAAAAGGAGCATATTGATTATATAAAAGTTTAAAAAAGATTCTAAAACCTGACATAAGAAATATCAAGATAAAGGCATCAACTATTAATACAGCTACTGCTGGTTTATATGTGGCGATATTGAAAAGGTTAATAGAGGCACCCAACACGGCCAAGAGCCCCAGTGTACTTATAGACACAGCTAAGAAAATTCTTACAGCATCTTGTGTACTTGTATGTCTGATTATGCCACTGTAAGACTTCGTGATAAAGAATGACCCTGCTCTGAATAATAGAACTATTATTAGTGGATTTAGGTAGTTTGAGACATGGAGTTTTTTGTAATCTGTAGCATCTATTATGAGGCACGAGATTCCAAAAGATAGCAGTGAGAGTAGAACATCAACAGATAAAACGACCCATCGGGGTGCATTAATACGAGTAACTTGTTTAAGTTGAGGGAACATTCTTGAAATTTACCCAAAGATAACTAATTATTGTGTTATAAAATTATTAGTTATTTTCTTGTGTCATAATTTAGTAATATTATAATTTTCTGAGCTTTGCAAATTTTAACACTAGCGTCTTTTCTCCGTACTCGTCAAAATTTATTGTGGCTTTTTTACTACCTGTGGCTCCGTCTAATTTACTTACTATACCTATTCCAAAGCGTTGGTGTTCTACTCTCATTCCTTCTATTATATCTCCCATGTCGTCTGGTGTGAAGTTAGATATAGCTGGAGGGCGTACTATTCGAGGTTGGTTTTGTTTCTCAATTGTTCTTTTCAGATTGCTTGTAGGTTTTTTCTCAATAGTTTCTCTATCTGGATTGCCAATAGTCTGTTTTGGTGTTGTCAGAGTGCGTCTATCTAGTTGTAGAAAGTCGTTATCTATCTCGTCTATAAACCTACTTGGCTCACATGGAAGCAAACTACCAAACCTAAACCTAGAAGTCGCAAAAGACAGAGTTAACTCTTCTTCTGCGCGAGTAATAGCCACATAAAATAATCTTCTCTCCTCTTCTAAGTCACTTCTGCTTCCGAGTGCCATCTGAGATGGGAATAAATTTTCTTCTAGTCCAGACACATAAACATGCTTGTACTCTAAACCTTTACTCTGATGTATGGTCATAAGAGATACCTTGTCATTATCATCATCTTTTTTATCAGAATCTGTTAATAGAGCTATATCTTGCATATAGCTACCAAGATCTTTTTCACTCTCATTTGTATCGTCTTCTACGAACTCTTTCATACCATTGAGCAGTTCGACTACATTTTCGTATTTACTTATTCCTTCTATAGTTTTATCTTCATTTAGAAGTTTTAGCAAATTCACAGACCTGGATACGTGCATCGCTATGTCATACGTGTTCTGCTGATCCTTTAAGATGGTGAAGCTATGTATCATGTTCACAAAATCTCGTAATTTTGATATTGCACTTTTTAGCTCAGGAAATTGGTGTGCATTTTCTATTACCTCCCACATGCTCTTATCGTAAGTTGCTGCTATTTGAGCTACGCGATCCATTGATGTTTTACCTATACCTCGTGCTGGGTAGTTAACAATTCGCTTTAGGGCTTCTTCATCGTTGTGATTTAGCACTAGTCTCAGGTAGGCTAGTATATCTTTTATTTCTTTTCGCTGGTAGAAACTTGTACCTCCATAAATACGGTAGGGTAGGTTGAGCTTACGTAGGGCCTCTTCTAAACTTCTAGATTGAGAATTAGTTCTGTATAGTATGGCAAAATCTGAGTTCATCTTTTGCTCAGTCATCTTAGTTTCAAAGATACTTTGAGCTATGAGCCTTCCTTCCTCATTATCTGTTATTGCACGTACTACCTTGATCTTATTCCCAATATCATTGGAGGTCCAAACTTTCTTTTCTAATTGATCTTTATTTTTAGCAATAACACTATTTGCCGCTTTTACGATAGTATCAGATGAGCGATAATTTTGTTCAAGCTTATAGATATTTAAATCAGGATAATCTTTTTCAAAGTTGAGAATATTCTGAATAGTTGCTCCACGGAAGGAATAGATGCTCTGTGCATCATCTCCTACCACACAAATGTTTTCAAACACACTAGCAAGTTTCTTCACTATCATATATTGACAGTGATTCGTATCTTGGTACTCATCTACCATGACGTACTTAAATTTATGCTGATATTTATGAAGTACTTCAGGAAAGTTATTTAACAATTTAAATGTATTTAGTAGCAGGTCATCAAAATCCATTGCTCCCGCCTTAAAGCATCGTTTGGCATATTCTGCGTATATCTCGAAGATTTTACCTCTACCAGTAGTTTCATCGTAGGCTATTAGTTCGCTTTGTTTCGGATATACATGTGCTTGTATTAAATTATTTTTGGCATTACTTATTCTGGAGAGTACATAATTAGCCTTATATACTTTATCATCGAGATTCATTTCCTTTACGATGCTCCTAATCAGACTTTTACTGTCGTCTGAGTCATATATTGTGAAGTTTCTAGGGTATCCTATTTTCTCCGCTTCTATTCTTAGGATTTTTGCAAATACAGAGTGAAAGGTCCCCATCCAAATATTACGTGCTTCAGTACCTACTACGCTCTCTATTCGTCCTCTCATTTCTTTTGCAGCCTTATTGGTAAAGGTGAGTGACAGGATGTTGAAGGCGTCTACTCCTGTATGTATGAGATGCGCTATGCGGTATGTTAGGACTCTAGTTTTACCAGATCCTGCTCCAGCTATGATCATCACTGGCCCTTCAGTTTGGAGTACTGCCGCTTTTTGCTCAGGATTTAATGAATGTAAATAAAGTGGATCTGACATATATGTGTGTGTGTGTTATTTTGCTGTTAGAAGGCATCAAATTTCGCCTAAAGATGCATAAAATAGTAAGGAATTCACTAAACAATTTTTCACAACTTGGTAAGTTTTATATCATTGCAATACATAATGGAATTAAGTACCACTCATATCTCGGGATTACTGATAATTAAACCGTCTGTTTTTGGAGACGAACGGGGACATTTTTTTGAAAGTTATAGGCAGGATACATTGCTAGCTGCTGGTGTAGAGCTGGATTTCGTACAAGACAATCAGTCTCTTAGTGGGAAGGGGATTTTACGTGGACTACACTTTCAGAAAAACCCATACGCTCAAGGAAAGCTTGTTCGAGTAATAAAAGGTGCAGTATTGGATATAGCTGTGGATATACGACGCAATTCAAAAACCTATGGTGAACATTTCTCCATAGCGTTAAATGAGGAAGACAAAACTATGTTGTATGTGCCGCCAGGTTTTGCACACGGCTTCGTTACGCAGGACGAGGATACTATTTTTGCTTATAAGTGTACTAATTACTATCACAAAGAAAGTGAAGGAGCTATACTGTGGAACAGTCCCTCGCTAGGCATAGATTGGGGGATAAGTGAACCAATCATAAGTCCCAAAGATACAGAGGCGGAAGACTTTTTATCCTTTGAGAGTCCTTTTTGACAAGCACAAAATAAACGCTAGCTGATTACTTTATTTCTATTCAACTATCATTATTGCATAAAACTAAATGCTTATCTTATCTTCAATAGGCTTCGTGTCTGAGTGATCAAACCACTCTGGTATTGGCAGTAGTAAGTTCCACTAGGTAAGTGACTCATATCTAGCGCTATTTCGTGTGTGCCAGTAGCTATGTTGTCTCTTACTGGAGAGGCGACTACTTTACCGTGTATATCAGTGATAGATATGTGAATATATCCGCCATCTGAATAGTACTGTAGCGTAGTGCTAGTGCCAAACGGATTTGGGTAGTTTGAAACATAGGCGTCACCAGCACGTTGATTTTTAATATGTTGTACGGATGTGGTCACGCATGAGTCATCTAATAGGTCCATTGCTTCAAAGTTTTTTAATAAGACACTGTCAGAGGTCGCACTATCTAAGCAGAACCATTTTTGTAATACCGTACTATATATAGATCTAAAATCGTGTTCCATTGTAAGGTTGTCATTAGCAGAAGGATTCTCTGGAATGATGGGGTTAGACCCTGACATACCGCCCTTCACTTTAGAACCAAATAAAAACATTGGAGCTGCACTTCCGTGATCAGTTCCTGTACTTGCATTTCCTATTATTCGTCTCCCAAATTCGCTGAAGGTCATTCCCATTACACGATCATCTATTTTCAGCTTTTCTAAGTCATCTTGGAATGCGTTTATAGCTTCGGATACAGTCTCTAATAAAAATGCATGATATCCAGTTTCATTACTGTCTACTGGATCTACCTGATTAGCATGCGTATCAAAACCTCCAAGAGATACGACATATACTCTAGTCTGTAATCCACCCGCTATCAGCTGAGCTACTATCTTTAGTTGGTCAGCTAGTCTGTTTCCTTCAGGATACAGTGTACTTAGGTTAGTCGCACTTTCAGCGGCACTTTTTATTTTAACAGAATATTCGTTTGTCTGTCTAGCGACTGTCCGTAGATAGTCCAATTCTTTACCCGCTTTGGTATTTGGAGTGTCTGGATAGTTACCAGTGAGTAGTTGGTAATAGTTATTTGGATTAGTGATTGCAAACCCCATATTTACAGCTATCCCTTGGCATACAGGAGATACTAATGAGCCAATCTGAATAGCTAGAGGATCTGGCATATCCTCATTTGGGAACCCGTTGGGATAGTTAGGCCATTCTTCTGACAGATATCTTCCTATCCAGCCACTTTCTAATATCTCGTCTGAGGATGCTCCTGTCATCCATATATCTGAACTTCTGAAGTGAGAGTAGTTCTGGTTAGGGTAGCCCACATTTTGTAGGATATGTAGCTTTCCTTCGTCGTACATGTTTTTCATCTTACTCATAGCAGGGTGAAGTCCAGTGGCTGATATGCCGTCTAGACCAAGCACTTTGTTCTCAGGTATGAGAACATCTGGTCTAGCAGAAGCTAGTTTAGCATATTGGTCTAGAGGGATGACTGTATTTAGTCCATCATTTCCTCCATTGAGTTGTACCAGTACGAGTACATTATCTGTCTTGGTAAAGTCTTCAGCTTCGGCTCCCATTAGTTTGCCGTATGTCTTTATAGGTTGTCCATTTATAGCAAATGGTAGTAAAGACATTGGTGCTACTCTTTTTAAAAAATCTCTTCTCTTCATGGTGTATAGATTATTACGAAAGTTGAAATTCGCTGAGGTTCATTAAGTATTTAATTAAGCTGGCTAGTCTTACTTCTACTAGCTGAGCTTTGGCAGTATTATTTTGATCTGTGATGTAATCATTCCAGGCTGTGGTCCAGTAATTATCATCTAACTGTCCAGAAAGGAGCACAGATTTCATATAGTCTTTTTGAGATTGTTCTACATTCAGTGTATGCATAATCTCTAGCAGTTCATCTATCAGTAGATTTGGATTACTTGGATTATCTAGCTTTTTAGTAAAGTGTAAAGGGTCTATCTCTAGTCGAGCGTCATTCACTCTATATCCATACGTACTGAGTACATCACTTACCTTATTCCGATTGGAGAGTGTATCACTGTTTATCCAAAGCTCGTGATATTGAGGTATCTGATAGTATGCAGGCCAGCCTGCCACACTAGGTGGATCTCCCAACTCTTGCTGCATCAGTGCAGATAGATATCTCAATGTATTCCATGCCTGATATTGGTCTTCATAGTCACTTGGGCCAGGGATTACTACATCAAAAGTGCGTATTATACCGTAGGTAAAATCGGCTGGACTTTTTATAAGTGCACCTCTATTGGCCATATCAAAGAAATGTTCACTCTTAAGTAATGCCTCCATTACGGGCTTTATTTCATAGTTATTACTAATAAAAATAGCTGCAAGTGGCTCTATTACATTAGTCTCAGTAGCTTCGTCTATATCATAGTAAACAAACCAGCGGTACAGTTTTCTTACGAGGTGTTTAGCTACTTCATTTTGCTGAAAAATCATAGCTAGCATATTATCGAGCTCCTTTTCTCCATCGATAGTGCCACTTATTACAGTATCATCATAAAAGGAGGAAAACTGCTTATCGCTGATATCGTGTCTATTCTCTTGAAAATATACTGTGCCGTTAGATTTGTCTATTCTCCATCCTGTCAGTACTTTAGCTCCGGCTATTACATCAGCTTCGGTGTAGCCTGAGTTAGGTCCTTTACCAAGAGTGAATAGCTCTTGTAGTTCTCTGGAATAATTTTCGTCTGGAGCTGTTTTAGTGTTTCTTTCCCCATTGAGGAAGATAAGCATGGCAGGATCTAGCGTCACATCTTTTACCATGGTTTTAAAGTTTTTCAAGCAATCTTTTCTGAGCAAAGCATTGTTCTGATAACCGAAGTTAGCCCAGTTGTAAACATTTGCCTGTGTTGAGAAGTGATTGTGCCAAAAAACCACCATTTTCTCTCTTATGGTGCGATCGTGATTAATGATTTCTCCACTCCACCAAGATTTGAAAGATCTCATTCTAAGACCATTAAGTGTTCCGTTGTAATCATTTATCCAAGTAGTACCAGCAGGTACATTCGGGTCATTCGTATTGCTATTGTAATTATTAATAGGTGGTAAAGGCGGTGTATAGTCTACATTCAAAACTTCGCTTACTGCCGCATCTAATGATTTTGTGCTGTAATAGTCTAAATCTTCCTTTCGAACACCAATGTGGACTCTTCTTAGAAGATGTAAAACGGTGGCCTTGTCCCATACACCTGTGTAGGTACTGATGCCCGAATTGGTTCTTGCTTTTGCTAGTATTGCCATGTTTCCTTATCTATTAGACTCCGTATGCATTAAAGGTTACATCAGAGTATATCTTTTGTTAATAGTTTGTAGAGCTTGATATGACAGCCTTATTCTGTAAGCGCTGTGAGCCCTTAATTTTTGTATTTATTTCTCGTTAAAACCTCTAACGTTCCTTTTATCTGTTCTTTTCATCTACTATTTGGGCCATATTATCCAAGTAAGAGCATTTACTTTCTACTGGTAAACTCTGATAAAATTGCTATCTTTTTTTTAGTACTGAGTTCATCGAACTCTAACTATGGGGTTTTTATCGACCCTTAGTGAGCTTATGTTCAGATTTTTCACTTTGATTTTACAGTGAATCTTGCAGTGAATCAACCAGGTTCTTTATATTATGCTCACTTAGCAAATATAAACTTTTCTAATAAATTATGGTGCAGCTATCTGCATGAGGTACCCACAAATAAGAGCACCGTATGTGCCAAGGGCATAACCAATAACCGCTAGTAGGACTCCTACAGGGGCCAAAGAAGGGTGAAAAGCTGCTGCTACTACTGGTGCTGATGCGGCTCCACCAATATTTGCCTTACTGCCAACAGCAAGATAAAAGAATGGTGCTTTTATGATTTTGGCAACAATAACTAGAAGTGATACGTGAACTAGCATCCAAGTAAGCCCAACAAGAAAAATAGCAGGATTATCAAAAATAGCGAGGACGTTCATTTTCATCCCAATAGTAGCTACTAGGATATATATAAATACTCCTCCTATCTTAGAAGCTCCTGCACCTTCGTAATTTCTTAGTTTGGTAAAGCTAAAGACGATACCGATTGTAGTAGCTATAATAATGAGCCAAAAGAACCCAGAGCCTAGACTAAAAGTCTCTGCTAGGTATGGCGATGCTTCTTTGATCCAAGGTGCTAGTATATCTGCACAAAAGTGTGCAGCAGCTGTGGCACCTAATCCCAGTCCCAATATTACTATTATATCAGTGAAGCTAGGTATGCGAGCAACTCGTTGGCTAAACTCTTGCATTTGCTTTTTTAAATTATTTAATGCCGATGCATCAGCTTTGAAAAATTTATCTATTCTGGCTGCTTTACCGACTCCAAGGAGCAAGAAGAACATCCACACTTCTGAAACTATTATGTCTACTGTAATCATCATAGAGTACATACTCCCTGAAATTAAGTTATTGTCTCCTTCTTTAAATATTTCGTACATAGCTGCTTGATTTGCACCACCACCAATCCAACTGCCTGCTACTGTTGTCATACCTCTCCATACCTCGTTAGGAGCCACACCGCCGACTACATCTGGAGCTAAATATGAAAACAGTAAGATCGCCAAGGGACCTCCTATTATTACGCCGATAGTACCAGTTATAAACATTATGAGTGCTTTGTAGCCCAAATTGAAAACTTCTTTTAGGTTTATGCTCAATGTTAATAATACCAAGCTAGCAGGAAGCATATAGCGGGAAGCTATGAAGTACAACTGTGATTTACCTATGTGTGGTTTAAGTAAGTTAGCTTGTACCTCATTTTCAAGAACAAAATTTTTAAAAGTCTTGAAAGAGTCGATGCCTGATATATCAAATCCGCTCTTTGCCAGAGTTTTCAAAGCTGCATCCATATCAATCCACATGGGAGATATAATGCCGATGGTACTTAACAGTGATGGTATGAAGTAGCATAAAAGTAACGCTGGTATCACCTTATAAAACTTACTCAATTTTGGAATCTCACTAGATTTAAAAATAAGAGCGAGTATTATGATAAGGATCCCAAATACTACGGCATCATTGGTTATTAAGGGGATATCGGATACTACTTCTTCCATTTTTTCTTTTAATTAGAAACAAATTAAATAAAAAAAACAGTAATAGTGTAAGGGAGCTTACCTAAATAGTCTCATTCTTTTTTTCTTACCCCTTCTGCCTATTTTCGGCACTGACCCATCACCTCTTATCCATCCATTGCCAAAAGCACAACAGGTATTGTAATTTTTGCCACCAGCTCCAAGTGGTATCTCGAGTTGAAAACCTAACAGAAAATAGTTGTCCATTTGTTTAGGATTTCCTCTGATATTTCCTGTCACACCGGCAGCTGGATCCGTAGATGGATCCGCTAGTGCTGCCGCAATTTCTCCGCTTCGCTCCTTAATTAGAGCATTATCAAAATAATTTCCTGATACATCATCCAAGTAATCAGTGAAAGACTTTCTCATTGAAAGATCTATTCCAAGCATCATCCCATTAGAAAGAGCAAATTTCTTCCCAAATCCAAATGGGATTGCTGGAGAATAAACTTTATATGCTTGCTGGTTAGGATCTATATTTTGTCCTTCCGTTCCGAGTGGTCTCAGTTTGTGCCACGTACCATTATACTCGCCCATAGGTGTAAAAAACATAAGACCTGCACCTACATTTGCATAAAAGCCTCGCAATAGACCACTATTTTGAGGGAACGTATACCCTATTTTAAGCGCTGTTTCTATTACATCGGTCCTTACTTTAAGTTTTCTTAAACCTCTGTCTGAGGTGGTTTCAGCATCGTCTGCGAATAGTCTTGTGTAAAATGCTGAGAGTTCAAAATTGATTCCCTTAGGGAGGGTATACTTTATACCAGCACCAAAGGCATAACTGATTTGTGGGAAATTAATATCAGCAGGATCATTGGAACCATAAGAATCTTTACCTCCTAAATCACTTAAAAACGTAGACGAAGAGAGGATTACGGGGACAGACCACTGTGGTCTTGATAAAGATCCTTGTGATTGAGCGTTAAATGTCAAGCCGAAATTAATCACAGCAAAAGCTAAAAGATGTTTTTTCATCTGTTTCATAAGTAAGTAGTAAAAACACAAATCTAAAAAATTTTAGATAATTTACCACTATTTTAGAATAGAAAAATTTATAGTAACTTTTTTTTTAGT
>CAWVTM010000065.1:0-9729 GCA_963933305.1 uncultured bacterium | reverse complement strand
AATGGAGAAAACCAAAATCAAGCATTTTATCGTAGGAAAGGTGCATTTGAAATTGAAGGAGATACGCTAATTACAAGCTATAATATTTACAAAATTGATTTCATGAAAAAAAACAAAATCAAATTTACCTCATATGTTAACGCATTTGATGGGTATGAAGTAAAAAAGTATTCTCATACACATCAGCTGAACAGAATAAAATAAGGTGAGAATGAAGACTTAAAGACCCCAATTCAGTTTTTCATCCAAAAAAGCATTGGCCTTACTAAAAGGCTTACTGCCGTAGAATCCTGCCTTACCACCTTTATATACTTCCGCTGCTGGATGTGGTGCTTTTAGAATAAGATGCTTAGTCTCATCTATGAGATTCTCTTTCTTATGAGCAAATGCTCCCCAGAGGATAAATACCACTTTATCCCTTTGCTCTGATATATGCTGGATAGCTGCATCTGTGAATGTCTCCCATCCCTTCCCCTTATGTGCTCTTGGAGATTTCTCTTCTACAGTGAGAATGGTGTTGAGTAAAAAAACACCTTGATCTGCCCAAGATATCAACTCACCACATTCTGGTATATCATATCCAAGATCTGTATGTAGTTCTTTGAAGATGTTACGAAGTGATGGAGGGATTCGGTTTCCTTCTCTTACAGAAAAACAGAGCCCGTGTGCTTGTCCTTCACCGTGATAGGGGTCTTGACCAAGGATGACTACCTTTATCTTATCCAATGGTGTTAAGTCAAAGGCATTGAAGATTTCATCTTCAGGCGGATAGATGATAGCTCCTGCTTCTTTTCTGCTTGCTAAATAGGCTTGTAGGTCTTGGTAATAGGGTTGTGTGGTTTGGGAGTCAAGGAAGGGTTTCCAGGCATTATTTGTCTGATTCCAGTTTTTCAAATGTTGGATATTTTTTCGTTTCAATTATCTCCCCTTCTTCATTATAGTATTTCCAAACCCCTAGGTGCATATACCCCGTTTCAAGCGAATAACAAGTTTTTCCTACATATTCTAACTGACCATTATCATATCTTGAATAATTATTATATATCAAATTTTTCTTGTCAATAAGATATTCTGCAAAAATAGTATCTCCTTCTTCTCCCATCATATACCTGAATCTAAAATACCCTTGAGTATCGAGAAATTCATGATCCTTAATTTGACCATTTTCATAGTAACTGATAAGCGGAGAGCCATAACCACCCCCCGTGAGATGCACGCACATTCTCTCGAGAGTTCCATTAGGATAGTAACTCCAGCTGGAATCAACCCACCTTCCGTTCGCTGTAGTTGAAGAATCTTTTAATTGGCCATTTTCATGGTAATCATATCTCTTACCTTCTATTCTACCATTTTTATAAAAACCTCTATGCTTTAAAGCTCCACTTTCATAGAAGTACAAATATTCCCCTTGGCATAAAAATCCACTATCATTATATCGATACGGAGTGGCATCCGGACCACTTCTTCGCCACCCTTCGTAGTCAGATCTTACTTTTACTCCATCTACAAAAAGTGCTATTCTAGACGTATCATTTTGACCAAAGCTATTAAACCCAAGGACTGTGAAAAACACTAGAAACGCGAAGGAATAAAGGTAACGCATCACTTAGACCCTCTCAACTTTATCTCCGTATTGTACGGACTGTTAGGTACTACATACACCTTAAACATCCACACTGCAGAACCTATGAATAGGAAGATAAACAGAAACAAGATTAGAAATTTTTTAAATTTATTTATCATACAAAAATGAATATGTAAGTGAATAACAGACTAATCCAATGACGGTTCATCATCATTTTCTTTTCTATCTAATATTCAATCCTTCAGTTATTCTGTAACTCTATCGTTTATTTTACTCTCCTGGCTTTACAAAAGCATACTCCTTTGCAAAACGAAGCATCTGCTCTACGTATCCTTCATCCTCTATCTTAAGGTCTGTGAAGTTACCATCTGCATCCATTACCGGCACGAGCTTAGGTTGTACAAAACCACTGTATGGAGCTAGCTTTAAGCTTTCGTAACGCTCCACTACCTCCTTGTGAAGTGCTGCGTCTACTTTCACACCATAACCTTCTACGAGTGCTTCCGCAGCTGCATAGTCTCCCTCAGACTTGATGCGTTGTATTTCTTTAAGCAATTCACCGAAGATTACTCTTAACTGAGCATAATCATTGACTATGAAGTACGTTTTACCGTCTACAACTTTCTTTTCTATCACATTGTCTTCCAGTCCTTGCTCATACGCCCAGCTTGCATTCAGCTGACGATTACGCATATGATCTTCTTCTATGTTTTCACCTTCGTCTAGTCTACGCAGTTGTAACATCATACCATTAGCTATATAACTATCAAACTCTGCCATTCCTACTTCTAGGCTAGGCATCAGCCCGAGGTTTACTAGCTTCTCATCATATATGTAATACAGTGCTACTAGATCCGCACGAGCCTCCTCTAGCGTATTGCTATAGTTTTTAAGTGTCTCCTTGGGAGTGCCTATTCCTGGGTTTATCTTACCACTAGCATGACCGATTACTTCGTGCATAGCTGTGTGCATTTTACCACTTAGTTTTCCGTGCTCTTTTATACGAGCTACTGTAGCAGTATCTATATAAAACTCACTTAGTGAACTACTTCCTCCTGCTGCTGCATACGCTGCTACTATATTACCCAGACTTACAGATTTACTTCCTATAGTACTGCGAATCCAGTTACTGTTTGGCAGATTGATACCTATAGGTGTGGCAGGAGCGGCATCACCAGCTTCCATTACTGCATCTATCACTCTATAGCTTACGCCTACTACTGTTTCTTTTTTGTGCTCCTCCATTATAGAGCTATTATCTTCAAAGTACTGAGCATTTTCGCTTAATACTGCCATTCGCTTACTTGCTTCTTTATCATTTACCTGTATCACTCCTTCAAAAGCACCTTTCTTTCCTATGGCATCTCCGTATACTTCTATGAAACCTAGGATAAAATCTATATCACCATCCGTACTATTCACCCAGTTGATATTAGTCGCATCCCACTGCTTGAGATCTCCAGTAGTGAAATATTCTGCTAGCATCCCTATGTGTTTTGCTTGTGCTTCATTCTCCGCTACACCTTCAGCTTTCTTGAGCCAATAAATCATCTTATCCATAGCACCGCCATATAAACCGCCACTCTTCATTGTGAGATCCATTAGTTGACCATCTTGCTTCACTAGGCGAGAGTTTAATCCGTACTCTACAGGCTTAGCCTCTCCCGTAGTCCCCATAGCAGCGTAGTGTGCCATCGCTTCTGTCTCGGTCACACCTTCACCGTAGTGATTATTAGCACTGAGTGCTACCTTGTCTACTCCTTTATCTTTTACTACTTTTTTAGCATCTACTGCAGGGTCAAACATAGCTGGCGTTAGCTTAGCTATCATCTGCTCTGGAGTCTCACCTTCTATAGTAGGCCATTTAGCATCTGCACTATTTTTTACGAGTTCCGCAAAATATTCTTGACTAAAGTCAGGTAAAAATTTCTTCTCTGCATAGTGATGGTGTATCCCATTGGCAAACCACACACGCTTTAGGTAGATCTCAAAGTTCTTCCAATCTGCGGTAGTCTTGTCACCCGTGTAGCTGGTGTAAATTGCTTCCAGCGTTCTTTTTATCTGAATGTTATGCTTGTAGTTCTGAGCATACGTTATTTCTCTCCCACTGAGTGCTGCTTGACTCAGGTAGTACACCAATTCTTTTTGCTGAGTAGTCAAGTCATTGATACTGCTGGCATCGTAACTTAATATTTTAAGGTCTGCAAAACGATTTGAGTCGTTTTCTTCTACGGCAGTTTCTGCTTCTTTAGGAGCTGTGTTACACGCCGCAAAAGCTGCTGTGATGAGGAGTAATAGGAAATACTTTTTCATATGTTTTAATTCTTGGGTGGCGAAGATATGAAAAATGAGTCTATAAATTAATCACTACTCTTGAATTGTACTTCTTGAGTGTACCTAGAAATAGCTCCTCATCTTCAACAGAAATATTTATGGCTTTCAAGGTTGCACCAACTCTATACCTAACTGGTTCGCTAAGCTCTAGCCAAAGTGTATTATCGTAGTTCAAGGCTTGAACTGGGCCAGCATACCTCTTCCTTTTTACACCTACGACATTTGATAAATTTATCGACCAAGAAGTGATTCCTAAATGTAAAAATGATAAAACCCCTTTAGAAATTTCATACCTAGAGTTCTTAAACGTTGACCATAAATAGAATGTGATTCCAAGATTAATGAGCAATGTAAACCAGGCAATTGTTGATTTAACATTGTCATAAACCTTGTAGTAATTATGATTATCAATAAAAGAATCTGGCACGAAAACAATAGCCATCAACAAAGGGATATTGAAAAGATAGGAACATAAATAGCTCCTAAAAAGCCTCTTACTTATTTTGGGTTTAAACTTCAAACCTAACTACACGTGCCCTTGCTGCAGCATAGCATCTGCTACACGCACAAAACCTGCAATATTGGCTCCTTGTACATAATCCACCGTGCCATCATCTTGGGTTCCGTATTCTACACATTGGGTATGGATACTCTTCATAATATCAAGTAGTTTCTTATCTACTTCTTCTCTACTCCAGTTACTATGTGTAGCATTTTGAGCCATCTCTAGTCCAGATACGGCTACTCCACCTGCGTTAGATGCTTTACCAGGGGCATAGAGGATACCTCCTTTTTGTAGTGCGATAATAGCCTCATTAGTACACGGCATATTTGCACCTTCAGACAAGACTTTACAGCCGTTGGCTACTAGCTTTTTGGCATCTTCTTCTTGCAGTTCGTTTTGCGTAGCACAAGGGAATGCCGCATCACAAGCTATTCCCCAAGGTGTCTCTCCTGCTAAAAATTTTGCATCTGGATAGGTATCCACATACTCAGATAATCTACCTCGCTTATTTTGCTTTAAGTCAAATATAAAATCTAATTTTTCACGGTCTATTCCTGCTGCATCATGCAGCGTTCCTTGGCTATCTGACAGAGTAATCACCTTACCACCTAGGTGTAACATTTTCTCCGCTGCATATTGAGCTACGTTTCCAGATCCTGAGATTACCGCTGTTTTGTCTTTCAGTCCATCGCTATTAGCCTGCATCATTTCCTCTGCAAAGTACAAAGTGCCATATCCAGTAGCTTCTGGACGTATGAGACTACCACCGTATTCCTGTCCTTTACCAGTGAGCACTCCTACAAATTCGTTTTGCTGACGTTTATACTGTCCGTACATAAAACCGATCTCACGGCCACCTACACCTATATCTCCTGCAGGTACATCCCACTCGGCACCTATATGCTTGCTTAGTTCTGTCATAAAACTTTGGCAAAAACGCATTACTTCGTTGTCTGTCTTTCCTTTTGGATCAAAATCAGATCCACCTTTACCACCGCCCATAGGTAAAGTAGTGAGACTATTTTTGAATACTTGCTCAAAAGCCAAAAATTTCAGGATACTAAGATTCACACTTGGATGAAACCTAAGACCTCCTTTATACGGACCTATAGCACTATTTATCTGTACTCTATATCCTCTATTCACTTGATATTCCCCACTATCGTCTACCCACGGTACTCTGAAGATAATTACACGCTCCGGCTCTATCATCCGCTCTAGAATCTTCGCTTTCTTATACTTTGGGTTTTTCTCTATATAAGGAATCACTTTCTCGGCTACTTCGTATACAGCTTGCAAAAATTCAGTTTCGTTTCCGTTTCTTTGCTTTGCTAGTCGCATAAAATCGTGTATCGCTTGTTGATGTGTATTGCTCATATTTATTAAAATCTTTCTGATTTTGTTTTTCTGTGTTAAGTTTTGTTCTGGAATATTAGTTGCTAGATTCCAAATTTCTTTTTCAAACCTTCTAAGTCTTCCACTACTTTGTCATTTAGCGGAATACCGTTTACAGTACGTTCAGCTTCTGTTTTATATTCTTTCTGACCAGGCACGTAGACTTCCTGATTGTCTTTTACTCTTTTCGCTCCTTTAAAACTTTGAATCCAATGATC
Source organism: uncultured bacterium (assembly GCA_963933305.1). Taxonomy (GTDB): domain Bacteria; phylum Bacteroidota; class Bacteroidia; order NS11-12g; family UBA9320; genus UBA9320. The sequence goes on along the minus strand of CAWVTM010000065.1, from coordinate 3,692 downwards.
CATACTCGTTTTAAACTCTGCCGTATCTCGGAAACCTTCTATCTCCATAGCACCTACAAAATGTCCAAGACCTTTGCCAGGCAGATTAGGCAACAAAGGTAAGAAACTTACGAATGGCGGCACCCATTTACCATAGTTAGCACCAGAGAGCACACCTGTTAAGACATCTACTAATCCTCCTAAAGCGTAGCCCTTATGACTACCCAGTTCCTCTAGACTCCCCAGTGGAGTGAGCATTCCGCCATCTTTTAGCTCATCTATATTTTGACTCGTATTGCCGTGCTTATCTACCATCCATCCTTTAGGTATCGCTTTACCTTCTCGGCGAGCTATCTCTATTTTACCACGTGCTACTGAGGCTGTAGCTAAGTCTATCACCAGTGGCATTTCTTCCCCTGCGGGAAATGCGTAAGCTATAGGATTAGTCCCCAGCATAGCTTCCTTACTATACGTAGGTGGTATGAATGGTGTAGCATTAGTCATAGCCATACCTATCATATCATGAGGCAGTGCCATCATAGCATGATATCCTGCTATTCCAAAATGATTACTGTTTTGTATGGCTCCCCAACCGCTGCCATACAGCTTAGCTCGTTCTATAGCTATCTGCATAGCTTTAGGAGCTACCACTAGTCCTAGTCCGCTATCTCCATCTATGGTGAATGTAGATTTATGCTCACGAATAATTTTCACGTCTGGGGTCATGTTTATACGACCCTCTTCCCATAGAGCCACATAGCCTATAAGTCGGGATACTCCATGGCTGTCTATACCGCGTACATCTGCACTAATCAGCACCTTTGCTGCTTGCTTGGCATCTGCCTCATGGGCTCCCATAGCTTGAAACACATGAATACTGAGCTGACTTAGTTCTTTCTGGGTAAACACTTGCATATTAGTGCAAAAATGCATCTTTTTTTTATCTACTAAATGCTGGATATTAAATTGTTTGTAATCTGGAAATATATCAATTTAAAATTTATTAGTGTAGGATGCAACATATTTGCAACACAGTAGGTCTACCTTGAACCAAAACAAAATAAATACTAAAACTAACCAATTGGATGAACACGAACTTATCAGAGGATGTGTCGATAATGACGTGCAGTACCAGAAGGTCCTGTATGAAATGTATGCAACAAAAATGATGGGTGTAAGCCTAAGATATTGCAATAGTAGGATGGAAGCAGAAGATGTACTTCAAGATGCTTTCATTAAGGTTTTTGACAAAATAAAAACCTTTAAAGGAGAAGGATCCTTTGAAGGATGGATACGAAAAATAGTGGTCTTCACTGCATTAAAAAGTAACGATAAGAGGGTTCGAAAGTTCGAGCCAGGATCATTGGAAAATGTGCAGGAACAGAGCTTTGACCCTTTGGCAATAAGCAATATGGAAACGGCAAACCTCTTGAGCATACTGCAGGAGCTTCCAGATGGATATAAAGCAGTTTTTAACCTGTATGCCGTAGAAGGATACAGCCATAGAGAGATAGGGGAAATACTTGGAATAAGCGATGTAACTAGTCGTTCCCAATACTCCAGAGCAAAACAACACTTGATTAAACTACTTGCCAAATACGGCATAAAACGCATATGAAAAATGAGATAGAACATATCTTCAAAGACAAACTGTACAATGTAGAGGCAACCCCTAGTGCTGGCCTATTTGACACTATCCTAGCTAAACGAGCAGCTAAAAAAAGAAAAGCTGCTTGGCTATGGAGTGCCGCTGCCATCTGCACTATAGGTCTAGGCACTTGGTTATTAGCTGCTAACACTATAGCTATTTCACCTGTAGTAACTAAAAAGGAAAATGCGAACCCTACTTTCTCGGACAAATCGGACAATATAACCTTAGCAGAATCAGAAATACTGCTTAGCGAGAAAGAGGATGAGATGACTACTGAAATCTTAAAAGATGAGAGTACTCGTAAATTTACACCAACCAATAGCACACCATCCGTTACTCTAAAGTCAGACTCTGAAGTCCTAATCAAAAAGTTACCTAAAGAATCAAATTCTACTTCGTCATCTCGGACTGCTGATAAAGTAAAAAAAGAAAACTTTCCCGCCAGTATAGTAAATAGTGAATATGCAGACTTTTTTCAAAGACTTTACACTGCAGACCGAGACGTAGACCGAAGTAAAGGTCGACTTTTCTTTGGTGAGAAAAAACAAGAAGTAGCAGCGGATTACATGCTTTCGCTACACGAAAAAGTACCATCTCCTAAAGTACCAGCGCCTTTCCGTATTCCAGAGACAACAAATCAAACACCTGCGAGCGATTTACCAACCCAGGATTTATCACCTGATACGGCCACCACTCGTTTACCTATCCGAAAATTAGCTACGCTAAATAGATGGAGCTTAGAGGCTTCTACTGGATTGGGTATTGGCAAAGGACTCATAAATAGTAATGACCCTGCATATGCAGCGATGAGAAATACTACGGATAAGTCTCAACTCTCACACGCTTTTGATGTACGAGCCATATACCGCCTTAATCCGCACTGGAATATGCAAGCAGGTATAACATACACTAAACGTAACGGGGCTTTTACTTTTACTCAACAAGATACGTGGGAATATACAGAACGTGAAGAAGTGCGTACACGTACTATAGTCCATCCTGTATTGGGTACCATAGAAGAAAAATATACTGTAAATGTGACAGATAGTGCACTGATAGCAGGCCAAAAACTGAAGAGTATGAATAGCTATACTTCTATCACTATACCTATCTCCATAGAACGAATGGTCCCACTGAACTCAAAGTGGACTTTACTCACCAGAGGAGGATTTTCTGCCAGCATTTCAAATCAGTCCACCGGACAAATACTCGTATCATCTGATGCTACAGCCCTAAGTGATATTCCATCTAGAAAAATCGGTGTACACGGATTGCATCTAGGTATAGGAGTAATGTATAAAGCTAATAAGCGTATTACACTAATAGCTTATCCAACTAGTACTTTAGACTTGTTGTCCAGAATGAATAGTGATGCTATCTTTGAACAACGAGACCTAAGCATTTACACACATTTTGGTCTAAGAGTAAATTTATAAAAAGTGACTCACAGCGTAGTATTCATAGTAAGTCTTTTGCTAAGCAGTATGGCTTTGGGCCAGAGTGCATATACCACATTAGGTAATGAGCACGTCCTGCGTATCAATTCGAATGGTATCCTAGGAATAGATATTAACGACCTAGAGCTCGCCTCATTTTCAGCGGGTACATCCAATGCGTTTTTGCGTCAAGCGGGACTATGGATTACAGCCAAAGATGAGCAAGGTAACTATCATACAGCTGTGCAACGCATTGCCTCGAAGGATTCGTTTGACTTCTGGCCGGGACCTATAGATACACTGACAGGGCAGACAGGAGACATCAATAAATGGGATAATATATACGCTATTTCCAAAGAAGATATAGCTTACCACTTAACTCACTTTCTAGACAATGGATACCTAGCAAGCGATCAGATCATGAATTGGCCAGCAGAAGGGAATTCAGGATTTTCGAAATACTTAGCACCATTTATAGATTTTAATCTAGATGGCTTATATACTCCCAAAGATGGTGACTACCCAGCTATAAAGGGGGATAAAGCGGTCTACTGCATTTTCAATGATATAAATGATGAACATACTGCATCCTTTGGGGCTGGTCTAGGAATAGAAGTACAAATGCT
>CAWVTM010000064.1:0-10081 GCA_963933305.1 uncultured bacterium | reverse complement strand
AAAAAATATGTAATAAGTAGGAGCTTACAGTTACCATTGAATAATCCAGAAGCACTTCGCACTCTTCTCTATGGTTTAATAAACGAGAGTAAGAGTAAAGTAGTACGAATACTGCACTATGGCGACTCGCAGCTAGAAGGTGATCGAATAACAGACTATTTCAGAAACAAGATGCAGAAGAGGTTTGGGGGTAAGGGACCGGGGATTCTGCTACCTAATGAGCCGGCAGCATCTTCGCGAATAAGTGCCTATGTGTCCTCTTCTACTAATATAAAGAAGAAAGCGATATATATAAATGGGAGTAAAGCTTCCGATGGTAAGTACGGCATAGGTGGTTCAGTGTTTGAGATTTCAGGAGGTAACAATTATTTTAAGGAGTGGAAAGAAGGAGCCATAGATTCCAACTTAAGAACACCTGTATTTAGTGGTGAGAAACAAGCCAATGCTTTCATCCAAGTGAAAAACGGGCACTATGGATACAAGCTAGCTCGAAGGTATGATAAAACAACCTTACTGTATGAAAGTGACGAGTACTTTAATATAAACCTAAGGAGTGATACGTTTGAAGAAGATTATCTTATTCTGCCATCTCAGGGTTTAGCCACATACAAATGGAATCTAGGTGCAAAAAAAAAGCTAAAGCTTAGCTTTACTAAGGGAAAATTTCCTACAATTTATGGTCTAGCACTGGACGGAAATGAAGGCGTAGCTGTGGATAATTTTGCTATGAGGGGAAGTTCGGCCGTAGGGTTTGATAAGATGGATAAGCGTTTGTATGGTAAGCAACTAAAAGAGATGAATGTCTGTGCTATTTTCTTACAGTATGGCATAAATGTGGTGCCCAATGTGCGAAGCGACTACGGCTATTATAAAAAAATCCTAATAAGGCAACTTAAAAGTATTAAATCAGCTCAACCTGGAGTATCTATAGTGGTAATAGGCCCTAGTGATATGAGTAAAAACAAAGGAGGTAATATGGTCTCTTATAGCAATATACCTTTGATAAGGGATGCTATGAAAGAAGCTGCGTTAGAAACGGGATGCTGCTTCTGGGACCTCTACGAAGCTATGGGTGGAGAGAACTCCATGTCTGCTTGGGTAGAAAAAGGTCTTGCACAAAAAGACTACACGCATTTTAGTTACAAAGGAGCTAGGTACGTAGGCGAAATGCTCTATAATGCTGTAATGGAACAAGTAGAAAAGAAGTGATGAAATTAACTGCGGAATACTTTATGAAACAAGCCCTAAGGCAAGCAGAAAATGCCTTTGCTGAGGATGAGGTCCCTATAGGAGCGATAGTCGTAGCAGAAAATAAAATCATAGGAAAAGGATACAATCAGGTAGAGAAGCTAAAAGACCCCACTGCTCATGCAGAGATGCTAGCCATTACTGCAGCTAGTGCATACATAAATTCTAAATACCTTAACGAGTGCGAGCTATATGTTACCGTAGAACCTTGTGTGATGTGCTATGGAGCTATTAAAAACGCACGAATAAAAACCATACATATAGGCTGTCTTGAGCCTAAACATGGATTTACAAATTTTCTTCTTAAGGCCGATAAGATGAACATAAATCAAGGGGTTATGGAGGGGGAGAGCGCTATGCTTATGAAGACTTTTTTTGAAAGTAAGAGATAGTATTAGTATATTTGTATTCATCGCGCTACTACGGATGGAGGTTAGATGCCGTGTTTTTAATTATTTTAAGACACAGTATGAACAAATTACTTCAACAAGAATCACCCGCTAGTAAGTTATGCACTATAGAATTTTTTGGTGCTAATGGCAGTAAAACCATTTCTGGAGACAAGTCTATTCTATTCACCAAGCTAGTGTCTACAGAAGGAACCAATACTTGGATTCTTCTACATCAGAACTAGCACTTCATCAAGGGTTTGATTAAAATCTCAATACGGCATTAAACTTTACACCAAAAGGTTGTGCATTTGGATGTTTTTCATCTAGGTAGGTAAGACGGTGTATGAAATCTACACGTATAAATCGGAAGATGTTTTCTATACCGTAGCCCATTTCTATGTACGGCTTTCCATTTTCAAAAAAGCTCGGATTAGTAAACGTAGCATTATTAGACGGCATAAGTGCTCTATTAGCTTCACTCATGGTTCCGTACACGGCCTTTGTATTTACGAAACTACGCCATTTCAGCTTTTTGGCTAGAGGTATTCTATTCATTATGAGCCCATTAAACTGATGCTCATAATCAGCAGAAATATATTGGTCAGCGGCAAACTCGAAAAAGTCCATCAAATTATAGGACAAGGTGCTGCTAAAAATAGACTGATTACCCCGCATAATGTAAAGAGCAGGATAAGGAGCTTCACCAAAAGTTTTGTAGGCTTTTAGTGTGTATTCAAACATACCAAAATTACCCAAACTGTTATACTGCCAAAGCTCAGCGCCTATTTTGTCAAAAGTAAAATCACCACCAAGTACATCATCAAAACTGTGTGTATAATCTAAAGACAAGACAGGAGACTTTAGGTTGCCTAAACTATAGCGGCTAGTGCGTCTGTAGATGAACTGCTCTTTGCGAGAGAAGCGACCTCGCAGATTTACTGAGGAGATATCAAAGTTGGAACGAATGGAAGATGTGGTATCTCCAGAAGTTTCATAGTAGCCAAAATTAAAATCGCCTACCGGTATAAATTCATATGTTTTGTGGGTGAAATTTACCCGTTGGGTATATCCTTTTACCAGTTCTTTTTCAGCCCATACTTTTTTAGTGAAACTGCGATTTATTTGGTCTGTGCCTAATAGTGCAAAGGCATCGTACAACGCCGAGGTTCCTACATCTTCGTCAGTCAAACCGATAAGCTCTACGTCCTTTTTAATGTAAATTCCAGCCTTTGACCACTTAGTTCTGTTAAACACGTAGTCAGCAAATGCTCCGTATTTAAATTGTTTATCTCCGAAGCCATAGGCACCATATCCTCTAAATTGGAAATCTTTGTGAAAAGAGGGGGAAGTTCTGAAACCTATACGCGCCCTCAGGCCCTCCAGGTTGTTATACCCAAGCAGATAATACCATGGACCTATATCTATTTTACCTTTTGGTATATGGCCTTCTACAGCTATTTCTACAATATCGATATAGCTTTTGATCATAGGCTGATTTTTTAGCGAATCGACCATCTGATATATTCGCTTGTCAGATTCGGTTATTCTTTCGTGGCGAGCAGTATCCCAATATTCTTCTGACCGATCAAAAGAATTGTCTGTTACTCCTATTTTTTCTTCATAAAACGGCAGCTCATGTACTTCATTGATTTTGGTATTTTTGGTGCTATTGTAGTATAGGCCTATCATCCCTACTGTATTGTTAGTGAGCTCTGCGATATCTATCAGGACACGTGTTTTGCTCGGCAGCCAGTAGCTTGGCTTTACCTCGTCAAATTCTTGTTGTATTTTTAGTTTCTCTACAAAGTTGAGGTTCGCCTCACTAGTTATTTCTAGACTCAGTTGTTTCAGAGCGTAGGAGTTGGTTTCTATCCATATCATTCCTCTAAAAACTAAGTCAATAGGGTTCTTAGGGTCTACTTGTATCTGGTAGCAAGACTTTCCGTCTATAATAATACTGTCTCGTAGTGTAAAATGATAGTAAGAATTTGCTGTATTACTCATAGGTGATATGAAATCCTTATCTAGGATATACAGGTTGTTTTCGTAGAAATTATATTGCTGGAATGTAGAACCGAGTATTTGTGAAACATAACTCTCGTCACCTACACCCACACCTTGTATTTGTGAAGCTTTTATTTTCTCTTTGGTTCGTCTAGGAAACTTACGGAAGTAATAGTCACTGATGGTTTCGGATACAAAAACAGGTAATACTTGCTGTGCTGAGCTATCGCCAAAAGAGCTAATGGTGTCAAAAAGTGGCTCCATAGCACTGTATATTTTGCGTTTTTTAAATTTTTCGGTTACGTTATCTATAGCTAGTTGTACCTTGTTATAGGCTTCGTATTCGTAAAACTCTATTTTTTCTGGGTTATGATCTTTTTTTCGTTTTTGAGCACGTTTCATGATGATCACTGCGGGATTTACAGCACCGGGTCGCACTACGAATTCTTGTAGTGAGCTAGAAGATTCGCTAAGCGAAAAGTGTATAACTTGGGACTGGTTAAGGACCACTTCTTTTCTTACAGAAACGTAGCCCATATATGAGGTAAGTAGGCTGTCTACTTGCTCCCCAGTTTTTATGGAGTAATACCCATCAAAATCTGTAATAGCACCAAGTTGTATGTTCGCTCCCCTTATAGCCACATAAGGCAGGGGATCACCGGTGGTAGCGTCAGTTACTCGTCCGGTTATGCTAGTTTGAGACCACGCTGAGCTGCCTACAAAAGCGGAGAAGAATATGAGTATAATAGTTTTCACTTTTGAGAAAGTAAGGAGCAAGTATAATTAAAAAGGAGGTTGTTTTATATCAAAAACTCTAAAACGGCCTTTTCAAAAGCTTTTGGTTGTTCTGCGTGTACCCAGTGCCCCGCATTTTTGATGTTAATGAATTCAGAGTCAGTGAACGTTTCTCCTATGGTCAGCGTATCATTTTCTGTTATGTATCCAGACTTTTCTCCGCATATAAAAAGGGTAGATATACTTATAATCCACTGAAACTCCATAACGTCTATCATTTTAGGATAGAATGCTTCTATAGGTTTCAGGTTAAACTTGAGGTGGTATCCAACATCTGCTTTATCTAAGTTTTTGAGAAGAAACTGACGGATGCCAATATTACTTTCTATGGCTGCAAGTGCATTATCTGCCTCTTTTCTAGTTTCGCATTTAGAGAAGTCTATAGTGTTGAATGCATTGAAGTATGCGGTATGTCCTGGCTTGTATTTCTTAGGAGCAATATCTACTACAATCAGCTTTTCTATCTTGTCTGGGTGCAGATCCGCAAATTTCATTGCGGTCTTACCACCCATAGAGTGGCCTAATATGGTTGCTTTTTCTATGCCCATGTGGTCCATTAAGTCTGCCAAATCCTGTGCCATTAGTTCAAAAGACATGGCGTCACTATGTGGGCTTTGTCCGTGATTTCGTTGATCTACAGTGACTACATTGAAGTGAGCAGAGAGTTTTCTGGCCATATTGTGCCAATTATCTAGCATACCAAAGAGTCCGTGAAGGATAAAGAGATACTCTGTGGAGTCTGGATTAGCGTATATCTTGTGAAAAAGCTTCATTTTGCTGCACAAAGGTCTTAAAATTTTGCATAAAAAAACCACTCGATATCAAGTGGTTTTTTATGGTTTGGTGAAACTGTTATCCTAAGAGATCTTCTACTGAAGTATACTCCAAGTCAAAGGCTTCAGATACTCCCTTGTAGCAAACTTTTCCATTTACTACGTTAAGCCCAAGTTTAAGTTCTTTATTTTCATTACAAGCTTGTTTCCACCCCTTATTGGCCAACTGAACAGCATATGGGAGAGTAGCATTTGTGAGCGCTACGGTAGACGTGTATGGCACTGCACCTGGCATATTAGCTACACAGTAGTGCACGATGTCATCTATAATATAAGTAGGGTCCTCGTGCGTAGTCGGCTTACACGTTTCTATACATCCACCTTGGTCTACTGCTACATCTACCACTACTGTGCCTGGAGACATTAGTTTTAGCATATCTCTAGTGATTAGGTTTGGAGCTTTAGCACCTGGTATCAGCACTGCACCTACTATGAGGTCCATATGTGGTATAAGTTCACGTATATTCATCTCGTTGCTAAAACGAGTAACTACGTTTGCTGGCATTACATCATTTAGGTACCTAAGTCTTGTTAAACTTAGGTCTAGTATAGTCACTTGAGCACCTAGTCCTGCAGCCATTTTAGCTGCTTGTGTACCGACTACTCCGCCCCCTATTACAAGAACTTTTCCAGGAGTTACCCCTGGTACTCCGCCCAATAACACACCTTTTCCCTTTATCGGCTTCTCTAGGTACTTGGCACCCTGTTGTATTGCCATTCTACCAGCTACTTCACTCATAGGTATGAGAAGAGGTAAGCTCTTGTCAGCAGACTCTACGGTCTCATAGGCCAAACATACTGCACCACTCTCTATCATAGCGTCTGTAAGCGGTCTGTGACTTGCAAAATGGAAGTACGTGAATACTAACTGGTCTTTTTTGATAAGCTTATACTCCGACTCTATCGGCTCTTTCACCTTCATTATCATTTCGGCAATAGCATATATTTCTTCTATGGTATCCAGTATTTGTGCACCAGCATCCTTATACATTTGGTCATTAAAACCACTACCTACACCACCTTTCTTTTGTACATAGACAGTATGCCCACGCTTAGTAAGTTCAAGTGCTCCACCCGGGGTAAGAGCTATACGATTTTCATTGTTTTTGATTTCTGTAGGTACACCGATGATCATATGTTCAGATTCTTTAATTAGTGCAAAAGTAAGTTTTTTACTATTCGGAAACGTCATTTATGCTTAGGTGGAAAGTTTCTATATTTGATTCTTGTGTGGATGTTTTTGAAACCCCTATTTGTCTTAGGCGTTCTATGTGTTATCAGTAGTTGAAAAAAGGATAAAATAGCTGATTATTGTGAAAACCATACACCAAAAATTTTACCCAGCAGCTTCAATCAAGGCTCAGCTCTTGTCTTTATCCTAACGCATTTACACCTAATGGAGATGGATAATAGTTCTTAGTCTACCTCACATTCACCACCTCTGCTCTATACGTGCCTTTATCGGTTGTTACCGTTACCCAGTATACACCGCTTCCTGCCGTCCATTGAAGCACAGCTTTTGATCCATTGATGCTTTGGGTGTTTTCTACCAGTTGGCCTTGGCTATTGTAGAGAGTTACACTTTTTATGATGCCAAGTGCTGTAGCATCTATAGTCACTTGCCCATTGGTAGGGTTGGGATATACCTTTAGAGGCGAGCTAGATAGTTTACCTATACCCAAAGTTCTTAGTATGCTATTAGAAGTATCAGAGATACATCCATTGGTATCTTGATACACCGCTGTAAAGCTTCCTATTCTGCCATTTATTCCTATGACATTAGCGTTAGCATCTGAAGTTGCCACGTTGTCTAAGAACCAGTAGTGTGTTCCAGTAAGGCTAGACGCTATACTGTCACCTACTCTAGTAAGTACAGGCACATTGGTATTGCTGTTAAAAGTAACATTTACGGTATCAGAAGAGCTACATCCGTTAGAGTCGGTAACGCTAATCGAGTAGTCGCCAGAGGTGTTGATAGTGGTGTAGCTTAGTGTATCGCCATTACTCCATGAGAAGCTGTTTCCCGGAGCAAGAGCCAGTAAAAGGCTATCGCCACAAAAAGCAGTGTCGTTACCCAATTCTATATTTGGAAGACTATGAATATTCACATATGCAGAATCTGTATTAGAACATCCTTGATTATCTTCAAAGTATAGAGAATACATTCCAGCAGTGTTTAAGGAAACACTTTGAGTAGTATCCCCAGTGTTCCAGAGGTATGTGTCAAAAGACTTGCTTGTCAATAGTACCGCAGTATCACTACAATATGCTATGGTATCCGCCCAGTCTTGAGAAGGAACGGTATATATGTCTACGCTGATAGTGTCTCTACTTTGGCATCCATTGGTGTCTGTAGTGACGATGCTATACTCTCCTGTACTACTTACAGAAATAGAGGATGTGATGGCACCGGTATTCCAAAGCTGTGAGCTCATACTGTTATTTGCTAGAGTTATAGATCCACCGCATTGTGAACTATCATTTCCTAGGTCTACTTCTTGTGCATTCCAAATGGTTATATGTGCAGTATCTCTATTTTGACACCCATTAGAGTCAGTAACTAGAATATCATAATCGCCGGTTGTGTTTATGGTTATGGTCTCATTACTAAGGCCAACATTCCAGGCATAGCTTGCGAATGTGCCTGCAGTTAGGGTCATGCTGGCTTCACATGTAGTGCTATCCTCGAGGTGTGTCACTGGCAGTGGATTGATTATATTATTGAGAGTATCTGAGTATTCACAGGTAAATGAATCACTGTAGCTTACCCATGGACTACCTTCTTGCGTAAAGCTGCGTAGAGAATCTGTACTCCCATCGCTCCATACGATAGTGCTAAATAGGGAGTCTAATTCTAAGACGATACTATCTCCCAAGCAGGTAGAATAGACTTCTTCGAAGTTATTATCAAAATTGTCTTTGGTTCTTATTCTAACTTTATCTTGATTGATTTTGCCAGTAGAATCCGTGATTCTCACGGTATAGGAGTTGTCTAATAACCTAGGCAAATCAAGCAGAGCAAGAGAAGATAAAGTGTCTCCAGTCAAAAGGGTAGTGTCATTCTCGTACCATTGATAGCTAGGAGGGCCTTTGGCATACGTGGTAGTAGTGTTAAGGACAATAGAGGTGCCTGCGCATATGAGCGTATCATCAGCAAAATCGATTAGGGTCTGCAATACTGAATCTACCTGTAAAGTATCATAGTAGGTTCCAGGACAATTGAACGGACTGTTGTTAATCGTAGATTTTATATGAAAGAGGGTATTTCTATTTATACGAACGGTATCTTTATGTTGAGTAGTAAGAAAAGAATTCGTTGAATTAAATTTTACAATGTTCGTATCAGATATTAGAACATTTGTACTATCTAATACTGTTATAAAGTAAGAAGGGTTGCCTTTAAACGTAGTAGAATCAATTTGATTTTCGACTACATAGATGTCGTTTGATATCTTAGTTATGACAAGCTGCGTTTCGGCTCTTTTCTTTACACGAACTCTAAAAGCTCTAGTAGATCTTGCCACTACAGGACAAGCGTCATCCTCCACCGTAGCAGTAAATGTATATGGTAAAACACTCGCAGACCCAAGGGGCGGAGTCCAGCAAAAGCGACCTGTTTTTAGTCTTGTGGTGTCATATAAAATCGTAAAACTGGCATCTGGTATACCTCTGTTCCACGAGAGTAGTACAGTATCTGCTGGAGGAAGAGCTGTAGGTGGAGGAGGAACAAATACATTGTCAGTTGTAGTTACATTAAAACAAATTTGGTCACCTTCACATACGTTATAAGAATATGGTCCATTGACTATGGGAGGGTTGTTATCAGGACAAGTTACTATTGCTAACTGCATGTCTCGGGTGCTCGCTCCTATAATTTGAGCTACACCATTACTATCATCTCGCCATTCAGTCACTTTTATGACGATTACTGTGACTTCATTACAATTGACAGGAGTAACAATAAGCTCTCCTGTTATTGGATCTAAATATATACCTATCGGTGGATTTGTATTTGGATTATTATACGGATACGATAGAGTACCTGGATAGTATGCTGATATTGGGACACCAAAGTAAGGGGTGATTTGATTATATCCTTTTCTAGGATTGGCAAGACTATAGCTCAAAGAGTCTAAATCTATGGTGTCAATAGCACCAAGAGTATGATATAGTGGCTGGTTGCAGCACGCTAATCCCATAGCGTCAGTTGTAAATTGAGGAGATGAATTACAGGGAGCTTTGTTTAAATCTATTTCTACATCATTATAAAGAGTGCCACTTGGACCGGTAGTTATTGCACCATTTCTAGCATTCATGGCGGCACTTAATATGACCCTTCCAGTGCAAGATGCGAAGGAACTTAATGCTGTAGAATTAAAATCTACGATTCCTTTATAAACGTGTTTTTCTATTCCCGCACCAGTGGCAGTAGTATTACTCGGACTGCAACCTGTGGATGCAGTAGCACATAGTGGTGTGATGTCTGTGATACTGCTAAGCGTCAAGGTTACTGTGCCGGTAGTAGTGCCACACCTTAGTGCCATTTGACCTGCATTAGTCATGGCTATCCCTCTACAGTCCCTATGCCAGGTTAGAGATACTTCAAATTTCAGCGTGTCAATGCATGTATAAGTGATGTCACAACCCATCAGATGATTTGCATATGATTTTTTGGCACTTAAAGAAAGTAAAAGTAGAAGGGAAATGGTGATAAGCTTTTTCATAAAAAAATTAGATGTCTTATAGTATAAGATACAATAGGATGCAAAACGTTGCATCAAGTAAACTCAGTTTACCACATCTTTGGCG
>CAWVTM010000063.1:0-10214 GCA_963933305.1 uncultured bacterium | reverse complement strand
ATAGAACCTACTTTACGCGTAGAGCACTTAGCTATCCAGGTCCAGGTATTATCACCGGCGAGCCAAGGAGCGGTTATCTTACCCTAGGGTATACATTTGGAGGGAAGTAGTACATATATGTGAATTGCAAAGGCAACTAAATAAAGTTGCTATTCTAGGTCAAAAAGGGCAATTTTAACTGGTATTGAAAATCTTTGGTTAATCAAAGATTTAATCCTGTTCGTGTCTCAACCAAGAGCATCATGATTTTGTCTGTTTTTCTTATTTGATAAGGTGCAATATGAATGGAGGTTTACGTTTTCGGGTGCTTTTACGATGTAAAAGTATTATTTATACTGATTATAAGTATGATTTACTCTGTTAGGATCTAATTAAATAGAGAGTTATATACTTAATTATAAGATTGTTAACTAATAGCATTGAGTTGACTTATATTGCAAGTGAATATGAGGTAATTGAATTTCCGTTTACGGGTATTTTTTTTTCTGTATAGGGTATTTTAAAGGTGGGATATAGTCTTATTTCGTTCTTAGATAAGAAGGAAAAATTTGAGAAGCGACAAAATATATGCAATAGGAATCAATCATTTATCTAATGTTCCGGGGAAAAATAAAGTTCCATCGATTACTGATATGCAGAAGTGCAACTTATATCGTGATATGCTTAAAGCTGAGGGTACGGAAGCATTTATGACATTAAATACGTGTAATAGGCTAGAGTTTTACGGAATAGGAAATAAAGATTTAGCCTTGGCAAAATATATTGAAATACTTGGAGGAGATAAACAATATATTCCGTTTGTGTATTCAGGAGATGAGGCTATCCTGCACCTTTTTCAAATGGCAAGTGGTATAGGCTCTCAGCTTATAGGAGACTTGGAAATAATAGGGCAGTTTAAGCGGGCTGTAGCCGAGGCAAAAGATATAGGTAGTGTGAGTGGTTATTTTAAGCGTTTGGCAGACAGCTGTATAAAGTCAGCTAAATATATTCGTAATACTACAAGCATCTCAGATGGAACGACTAGTTTGTCCTACGCAGTTATTGAGTACCTGAAAAACAACAACCTAAGAGAGGATAAGAAAATCTTATTAATAGGTGTGGGGAGTTTTGGGACTAACATAGCACGTAACTTGGTCCATTACTTTCCCAAATGTCAATTGACATTGAGTAATAGGACTAGTGCCAGAGCCGTAGAACTAGGAAAAGAAACGGGAGCTCAGGTCATCGATTACAGTACAATTAATGAGCAGGCCAACTATTATGATATTGTTATAACGGCCGTTTCTGGTTTATCAAGTCCGATACTAACGGCGGATACAGGACTACAGAAAAAAGTTATCATAGACTTATCTAGTCCTAGCTCTGTAGACGATGAAATAGGGGATAGGAATGTTGTTATTTCTAATGAAGACTTGTCTAAGATTATCAATAAAACCTTAGATAAGCGAAATGCAGATTTACCAAAAGCCCACGAGATTATTTCAAATGAAATCAAGGTATTCAAAGATTGGAGTAATTTTTATCAAAAATCAGAGAGTGCAAGAATCTTGAAATCTGATGTATTAGAGCAATCTATGGTGTGTCCATTTTTGATGCAGATAGAACCTGAAGTAGTGTCTGGATTTGTCAATGAAATGATAGGCAGTTACGTTCAGTTTATAAAAAATAATGATGCAAATGTCATTCTTAATAATGAGTTGCCCTTAGAGTATATCAAACAAAATAAGAATTCCTTTTCGAAAGTATTACAGGACTTTACTAGAACGGATGTCAATTTAAAAGGGGTATGAAAGCGTTAAAGTTAGGTACCAGAAATAGTCGACTGGCTCTATGGCAGGCTAACTATGTGAAGAGTGAACTAGAATCAGAAGGATATGAGATTGAGATTGTAGAAATTATTAGCCAAGGAGAAAAAGATTTAATTAGTCCATTGTATGAATTAGGTGTGCAGGGGATTTTCACCAAAGAATTAGATATGGCATTGCTTAATGGTAGTATAGATATAGCTGTGCACTCTCTTAAAGATGTCCCGACAGTATATGCTCAAGGGCTGTTTTTAGCAGCGGTACCTCATAGAGGGAATCATAAGGATGTATTGGTATATAAAAAAGATAATCCATTCGCTATAAATAGAGGTGACTTTACGGTGGCTACCAGTAGTTTGCGAAGAAAAGCTCAATGGTTGAAAAGGTTCCCCCTACATGCAGTAGTCCCTATAAGAGGTAATGTCAATTCTCGCTTAAAGAAACTAAAAGAAGATAGCACCATGGATGCTGCAATATTCGCTGCTGCTGGCTTAGAAAGGTTAGGGATACAGCTAGATGATACAGTAGAGATTGCAAATATTTTACCAGCACCTTCACAGGGAGCTCTAGGCGTGTTTTGTAGAAAGGATGATGCTTATTCTGTAGATATATGTCAAAAGTTAAATGACGAAACTAGTCGTATAGCGACTTCAATAGAACGAGACTTTTTATACCATTTAGATGGAGGATGTACTATGCCTATAGGTGCATATGCTGAATTAAAGGGTGATCTTTGGAATATCAAAGGATGTATACTTAGTGAAGATGGCCAGCAAGAAGTATCTGTAGAACTAGAAGTTGAAAACTGGGAAACTATAGGAAGGCTAGCCGCTAAGCAGTTACTAGAATCTGGAGGTAAAGAAATACGTAATTCGCTCATAAAAAGAGATTAAAATGGAGATAGCGTGCACAAGACATATCGAAAAAGGGAATAAGAGTATAGCTCTCAGTCGGGGTGTACAATTAGTGGATTACCCCTTAGTTAAAACTACTTATTTAAGCCACCCTAGTCTAGTTAGTATTCTGCAAAAGCAAAGTAGGAATTTAGTTTTCACGAGCAAACATGCATTACTGGCTTTAGAGCAGATAGCAGGACTAGATTTAGTCCCTAAGGACCACGTAGTCTATTGCATTAGTGGTAGAACTCAAGATTATGCTGAAAAACTAGGTTTTAAGATTGGAGCAACGGCGACTAATTCTAAGCAATTAGCAGCTTGTATTCAAAAAGACAGAGTGAAGGACGTGTTACATCTCACAAGTAATATTAGGCTTACAGATTTGCAGGATGTATCAGTATCACAAAATATTAAATATACTGCTATAGAAGTATATCGTAAAGAAAAGCAAGAATACACGTGGGACAATTATGATGGTATTGCATTTTTTAGTCCTTCTCAAATAGATGCCTTTTTGGTGTGTAATACGTTGCAAAAAGAGAAGCCAGTATTCTGTATAGGTCATACGACCGCTGATTATGGGATTTATAAAGGGTTCAAAAGAGTTTTAGTTTCTGAGAGACCAACAGAAGAAGATATTGTTAAAAAAATTATGAACTACTATACACTGATAAGATGAAAGAAGAACCTTTATTACTGAGAGCACTAAAAGGCGAAAAAGTGCATAGACCTCCGGTGTGGATGATGAGACAAGCAGGTAGATACTTGCCGGAGTATATGGTTCTGAGAAGGAAGTATGACTTCTTCACTCGGGTGCAAACTCCAGAGCTAGCTGCTGAAATCACACTGCAGCCTATAGATATTATAGGTCCAGATGCAGCGATACTTTTTTCGGATATATTGGTGATTCCTCAGGCATTGGGACAAGAAGTGCAATTGGTAGAAAATAAAGGACCTTATTTACCCAATACTATAAGTAGTCAGTTAAGTGTAGATAATCTCATAGATGCTATGGAAGGGGCAGATAGCCTTCAGTATGTGTATGATGCTATATCGCTCACTAAAAAAGAACTAAATGGAAGGGTGCCACTTATAGGATTTGCTGGAGCACCTTTTACTATACTGTGCTATATGGTAGAAGGACAAGGAAGTAAAACCTTTACTAAAGCAAAAGATTTTTGCTTTAGTAATCCAGAATTAGCTCATCAGTTGCTCGCTAAAATTACGGCGGTGACGATTGAGTATTTGAAAAGAAAAGTAGCTGCAGGAGCAGACGCGATACAGCTTTTTGATAGTTGGAGTGGATTACTATCTCCTCAAGACTTTAAAGTCTTTGCCCAGCCTTACTTAGAGCAGATTACAGACGCTATTAGTGATGTAGCTCCGGTTATTGTGTTTGCTAAAGGTAGTTGGTATGCTCTTTCAGATTTAGCTAAGTCTAAGGCATCTGCTTTAGGCATAGATTGGTGTATAGAAGCAGAGTATGCTAGAAAACTAACGGATAATAGCATTACACTTCAAGGCAATTTTGATCCGCATAAACTGATGCTTCCCATTCCTGAACTGAAAAGAGAAGTTCGAAAAATGATTGATGCATTTGGTCCACAGCAGTACATTGCTAACTTAGGACATGGTATTATGCCACATATACCGGTAGACCATGCCAAAGCATTTGTAGATGCGGTAAAAGAGTATTCTGCATAAAACAATGGAAAGTTTTAAAAAGGAGTTTGTAGCATTCGTCAAGGAATTGCAAGAAGAAATATGTGAAGCCATAGAGGAAGAAGACGGTAAGTCTACTTTCAAAGAAGAGCTATGGACTAGAGATGGCGGCGGCGGCGGTCGCACTCGGATACTATCAGAAGGTGAGGTCTTCGAAAAAGGAGGAGTTAATATCTCTGAGGTCTTCGGGAAGCTTCCTCCTTCTATGGTAGAATATCTCAAGGTAGATAATGTAGATTTTTTTGCTTGCGGACTATCTTTAGTGTTGCATCCAAATAATCCTCATGTACCAACTGTGCACGCAAACTATCGCTACTTTGAATTGTATAATGATAAGAAAGAAGTAGTGGATCAGTGGTTCGGTGGCGGCTCGGACCTGACTCCATATTATATAGTGCCAGAAGACATAATTCATTTTCATCAAACACAGAAAAATGTATGTGATAATTTTGACACAGATTATTATAGTAAATATAAGAAAGCTTGCGATATTTATTTCTATAATCATCATAGGGATGAAGCACGAGGAGTAGGTGGATTATTCTACGATCACTTGCGTGGCGATGAGCCTCTAGGTGCTCGGCATTGGTTTGACTTTGTCACGGCACACGCAAGCGCTTTTATAGAGGGATATGTCCCCATAGTGCAGCGTAGAAAAAAGGATACTTATACAACAGATAATAAAATTTGGCAAGAGTTAAGGCGAGGTCGCTATGTGGAGTTTAATCTCATACATGATAAAGGAACGCTTTTTGGACTTAAAACTAAGGGTAGAATAGAATCTATACTAATGAGTCTGCCACCAAAGGTTAGGTGGGATTATAATCACTTACCTGCACCAGATAGCAAAGAAGAAGAGTTAATAAATATTTTAAAACAACCCAAAGACTGGTTAGCATAATGATAAAAAGACCGAGAATCCTTCGTAGTACAGAATCCTTGAGAAGTATTGTAGCTGAGACGAGATTAAGTGCAGATGATTTTATTGCCCCACTATTTATTGTAGATGGAGAAGGAGTAGAAGAAGAAATTAGCTCATTGCCAGATTACTATCGCCGCAGCTTAGACTTGACGGTGAAAGAAGTAGAATGTTTATGGAGTTTAGGGATCAAGAGTGTTTTACTTTTTGTAAAATGTCCAGATAACTTAAAAGATAATGCGGGTACAGAATCTCTGAATACAAATGGCTTGATGCAAAAAAGTATTCGTGCTGTTAAGAGAGCAGTGCCGCAAATGTGTGTGATGACAGACGTAGCATTAGATCCTTATTCTATCTATGGACATGACGGGGTTGTGCATGAGGGTCTTATTCTTAATGATGATACTATTTCAGTACTTTCACAGATGGCACTAAGTCATGCTCAGGCAGGAGCAGATATTATAGCACCTAGCGATATGATGGATGGAAGAATAAGAGCTATACGCAGTATATTAGAGCAAGAAGGGTTTCATACGACGGGTATAATGAGTTATAGTGCTAAATATGCTTCATCTTTCTATGGGCCATTTAGAGAGGCACTTAACTCAGCTCCTGGTTTTGGGGATAAAAAGACCTATCAAATGAATCCTGCGAATAGACTAGAAGCTATCAAAGAGATAAAGTTAGATATACAAGAAGGAGCAGATATTGTAATGGTAAAACCAGCTTTGAGCTATTTAGATATTATACGAGAGGCCAAAAATGAGTGTCTTGTTCCTGTGGCTGCGTATCAAGTAAGCGGAGAGTATGCCATGATAAAAGCAGCGGCACAGAAAGGCTGGTTAGACGAAAGGTCTACTATGCTAGAGGTTACCTTGTCTATAAAAAGAGCCGGAGCAGATTTAATCGCTTCCTATTTTGCTAAAGACATCGTAAAACTTATAAATTGATATGATACAAAGTGTAAGCAATAGATACATCCAAAGTGAAAGGATGTTTAAACAGGCAGAAAAGAGCATACCAGGAGGTGTAAACTCTCCTGTACGAGCTTTTAAAAGCGTAGGAGGTAATCCCGTTTTTATGAAAAGAGCAAATGGAGCATTCCTCTATGACGTAGATGGTAATGAATATGTAGATTATATCAATTCATGGGGTCCGATGATATTGGGCTACAATCACAAAGATGTAGTTTTGGCCATACAAGAACAACTTAGATTAGCTACCACATTTGGTGCACCTACAGAAGTGGAGACTGAGCTCGCAGAGCTTATTAAAGTAATGGTGCCAAGTCTTGATTTAATACGTTTTGTCAGCAGTGGCACGGAAGCTTGTATGAGTGCATTAAGACTTGCTAGAGGTTACACTAAGAGAAATAAATTTATTAAATTTTCTGGGTGTTACCATGGCCATGCAGACCCGTTTTTGGTACAAGCTGGTAGTGGATTAGCTACACTTAATATACAGAATACACCCGGAGTACCTTCAGCAGTAACTGATGATACTCTGGTAGCTCCTTATAATGACATAGCAGCAGTGGAACAGTTATTTGAAGACTACCCAAACGAAATAGCCGCTCTAATTATAGAGCCTATTGCGGGTAATATGGGATGTGTAAGACCTGCTGACGGTTTCCTAGAAAAACTAAGAGAACTCTGTAACACTAACGGTACGGTACTCATCTTTGATGAAGTAATGACAGGTTTTAGAATAACCCCAGGCGGTGTGCAGGAGTTTATGGGTGTAGAGGCAGATCTAGTGACCTATGGAAAAGTCATAGGTGGTGGATTGCCAGTAGGAGC
Organism: uncultured bacterium; assembly: GCA_963933305.1. GTDB lineage: Bacteria > Bacteroidota > Bacteroidia > NS11-12g > UBA9320 > UBA9320. The sequence goes on along the minus strand of CAWVTM010000063.1, from coordinate 3,073 downwards.
TTTTGGTGGTAAAAAAGAGATAATGAATCATATAGCGCCACTTGGACAAGTATATCAAGCAGGAACTTTGAGTGGTAATCCATTAGCTATAAGTGCAGGTTACGCCACATTAAAAGTGCTTAATGAGAATCCAGAGATATATACAAACCTTCAAAATACAGGAGCTCTATTAAAAAAAGAGATTCATCAGATTTTAAGCCAAAAAGGAGTGACTCACAGCATTAATCAGGTAGGAAGCATGATATCTATCTCTTTTGGTGAGAAAGAAATAACAAATTTTGAAGATATCACAGCTTCGAGTATAGAGAAATTCAATGAATTTTTTCATTTTATGCTATCTCACGGAATATATCTTCCACCGTCAGGTTACGAGACTTGGTTTATAAGTGATGCTATAAGTAGTAGTCATATTGATAAAACATTAACGGCTATTCGAAAGTTTAAATAGTATATATGGCAAACAAAGTAATTTTATTAATGAATTTGGGCTCTCCGGATTCTACATCTATCAAAGATCTCAAAAAGTATCTCAGTGAGTTTTTAATGGATGAGCGAGTTGTTGATGTCCCTAAATTATTGAGAACCATTTTGGTTAAAGGAATAATAGTGCCTTTTAGATCCAAAGGGAGCTCAGAAAAATATAAGTCTGTATGGACAGAAGAAGGTTCTCCGCTAATAGTAACTACCAATCAGCTTGCCGAAAAAGTAGAAGCTTACTCTAAGTTACCTACTTATGTCTGCATGCGATATGGCAAAGGAGCACCTAAAGAGGTGCTAGCTCAAATGGTTAAAGATAATCCCGAGCTAGAGGAGGTTGTTTTTTTACCACTATATCCCCACTATGCAATGAGTAGCTATGGAACTGCTGTTAGTCATGTAAAGGAGGCTTACGAGGAATTAAAGCTATCATTTATATTAAAGGTGGTAAGTCCCTTTTACGATAATGCTCGATATATAACGAATGTAGCAACTACATTAAAGCCATTTTTAGAAAAGAAGCACGATCATGTCTTATTTAGCTACCACGGGATTCCAGTAAGACACGTTGAAAAAACGGACATGACTCGGAGCCACTGTTTTAAGTGTGAGAATTGCTGTGAGATAGATAATGATGCTCACAAAACATGTTATAATCATCAGGTTAAAGTTACTACAGATTTAGTAGCGAAGGAATTGGGTCTGTCCAAAGACAAATATTCTGTCTCTTTCCAATCACGGTTAGGTACAGATAAGTGGCTCACGCCATCTACTACAGACGTACTGAAAGCTATGCCTAAAAAAGGGATCAAAGACTTAATTGTGCTTAGTCCAGCATTTGTAACTGACTGTCTGGAAACGTTACAAGAACTTCATTTAGAAGAAAAAGAAAATTTCATAGAATCTGGTGGTAATGATTTCCATGTAGTTCCGTGTCTAAATGCCGATGATGACTGGGTAAAGACAGTAAATAGTCTTATTACAAATGCATAGATGACTTTTTTATACCTTAAAGCAGTTCATATTGTCTTCGTGATTACCTGGTTTGCAGGAATGTTCTACTTGGTTAGGTTACTTATATATGATAGAGAAGCCTGTGATAAAGTAGCAGTAGAAAGAAGTATTCTGCAAAAGCAATTTACTATAATGATAGGACGATTGTATTGGGCTATAACATTGCCTTCTGCAGTTATTACACTAGTGATGGGAGTATCACTTGTATGGAGTTACCCCATCTGGCCTATGTGGCTAAAAATAAAGCTATGTTTTGTGGGGCTACTTTATGGGTATCAGATTTCATTACATCATTTAGTAAAACAGCATAAATCAGGTGTTTATAAACTTTCTAGTCAGCAACTCCGGCTATGGAATGAGGTGCCAACTATTTTATTGGTAGCTGTTGTGATGCTAGTAGTAGTGAAGTCTAATATGAGTTGGGTGTATGGATTGGTGGGATTGATAGCGTTGATTTTAGTGATTTCTTTCGCTATACGCTTGTACAGGTACCTCAGGAATGATTACCGATCTGACAAGAGTCTGTAGTTTTGTATCGCTTATGCTGTAAGTCAATAAAAAATAAGTTTTACTACCTCTTATTAGTTTAGTAACGTTGTTAGAAGTTGGAGGAAACTGACAGCTATATTTTTTATGGTTATTGGTTAAATTAGTGTTTGGCGAAGATTAGTTGAATTGTTGCTTTTGGTATAAAACAGTATAAATGTTGTTTACTGAAGAGTATTTATCCTAAAACAGCTATGGTACTTACTGTTCTGCTTTTCTCCTGTTTGTTTCTGTTTTGGACTCCCTAATATTACTTCATTTAACATTGTATTGAGTCTGTGAGTATATCACTGATACCTGTGAGTTCTTTTAGTTTAAGTAGCTCTAAGGTGTTTAATAATATTCCTATATCTTCTGCAGGTAAGTGTATCACTATACCTTTAATCTTATACTGAAATAGCTTTCAATTGCCGTATATAAATCGTTTTTCACTCGATTTATATACGTTAAAAAATACGTGTCCGCCTATGGAGGAATACCATAGCTTGTGCCTCCGCTAAAGCTATGGCGACACGCGGAAGGCTATGCAATTATTTTTCGCCTTTACTAACCATCGATAAACTCAATTTATTAATACGACACTTAAAAACTAAATTGGTATTACACTTAGTCTCTAGTTTACATGTTTTATTATTTCGGTTCTTGAAACGAAAAAAAACTTTATCGACCTATGGTAGTTGTCCTGAAATAAAATAAATCATTGATAGTTATGGCTACCCTTATTGCCTTTAAAGATAAATGGTGTGGCTGTAGATTGTATATAGCGGTATCCCAAATGTTTGCACGTATTTTCAAATACGTGCGTTTTAAAAAGCCTTTAGCCTTTATTAGTGAGGATTGTTTTACGTTTCTGTTATGGTGTAGGTAGTCCTCTTATTTGTTTTCTAGTATACTTTGAATCTTCTCTTTAATTCTCGGATAATTTCTTCTAATCCATTTAGTTTTATCTCATAGACAGTATCTAACTGTATGCCTAGTTTTCCTTTTGGGAAGCCTCCTTTTCGTTTGAACCATTCAAGATACTCTATAGGTAAGT
>CAWVTM010000062.1:0-10669 GCA_963933305.1 uncultured bacterium | reverse complement strand
GCTTTATAAGAGTAGCTACTTCCTTATTCCAAGCTAAGCCAGCACGTATACCTTGGTGCTTATTAGCGGTCATACACACTCCATTGGCACTTCCACATATCAGAATACCAAATGATACTTCTCCTCCTTCTACGTCTTTAGCTACGGGATGTACGAAGTCTGGATAGTCTACAGATTCGGAGCCATCTGTGCCATGATTTACAAACTCATAGCGGTCTGCATACACTTCCATTATCTTATTTTTCAGGTCTGTGCCTGCGTGGTCATTGCCTATACTTACTTTTTTCATTATTCTTCTGGTAATTCTACGGGTACTACTGGTGCTACTTTACGAGCTATTACTATCCCTAATTCGTATAGCAATAGAATAGGGAAACATAATATAATCTGACTGGTAACATCTGGCGGAGTGATAACTGCAGAGAGTATAAGTATTACTACTACAGCTACTCTTCTGTATTCTTTCATAGTATCTGCAGTCAGTATCCCTATCTTAGCTAGGAAATAAATAACTATAGGTAGCTCAAATATAATACCTGCTCCTAATGTTAAAAGACTTATAAAACTAACTACGGATGACACAGTAAACTCTCTCACTATAGAGTCACTGAGTGTATAAGTTCCTAAAAAATTAACAGATATAGGCGTGAGAATGAAGTATCCGAAAAGTAGTCCAATAAAGAAAAGCAACGATGCGAACCCTATTACGAGTCCAGAGTATTGTTTTTCAGTATTTCTAAGAGCTGGTTTTATAAATCTGTAGATTTCATAGAGGATTACTGGCATGGCAAAAATTAAACCGCCAATAGCTGCTATCATAAAATGCTGATAAAACTGCTCCTGAATATTAACAGTCTTTACTACAAAATCCATGTCTCCTATGCAGAGTGTCTCTGGTCTACCTAATACTTCGCCAAGTTCACATAGTTTTCTAAAACTCCAAAAGTCATTTCGAGTAGGGCCAAGCAAAATAGTGTCAAAAATAAATGGTCCTTTTATAAAGGCTAGAATAGCACCTAATACGACTGCTATAACTGAGCGAATAAGATGCCAACGCAAAGCTTCTAGATGCTCTAAAAAAGTCATCTGAGCATCGTATTCATCTACATCTATTTGGTCTAATGCCATTGTATATTTCCTTTTTTACATCAACATACCGCCACATACGCTCAGTACTTGACCGCTCACGTAAGTAGACATATCACTTCCCAAGTAAATGCATGCGTTAGCGACATCATCCGGAGTACCTCCTCTTTTAAGTGGGATACCATCTGTCCATTTTTTCAAAGCATCTTCACCAAGATCAGCTGTCATTTCTGTCTCTATAAAACCAGGTGTAATCACATTACATCTTATATTTCTACTTCCTAGCTCTTTGGCCATAGACTTACTAAATCCTATGATACCGGCCTTAGACGCTGCATAGTTACCTTGACCAGCATTTCCCATCACTCCTACTACACTACTCATATTGATAATACTACCACTTTTTTGCTTTAAGAAAGTGCGAAGACTCGCTTTAGTAAGATTAAACACAGACTTGAGATTGACGTTCATAACCTCATCCCACTGGTCCTCACTCATTCTCATAAGTAAGTTATCTCGAGTGATACCTGCATTATTAATAAGTATATCTATTCTGCCAAACTCTGCAACGACGTCATCTACTAACTTTTGAGATGAATCAAAGTCAGCTGCATTACTTTGGAATCCTTTTACTTTTACGCCATATTTAGAAGAGAGTTCTTCTTCTAGAGCTTTCGCTTTGTCTACACTGCTAGCAAAACTGAAGGCAATGTTACAACCTTGCTCAGCATATTTTTCTGCTATTCCTTTTCCTATACCTCTGCTGGCACCTGTGATTATAGCGGTCTTATTCTCTAATAATTTCATATCGTACTTTGGTTGGTAGCAAAGATATTGTAACTCTCCATTACTTTACGAGGAATAATCCCAATTTCATTCACAAATGGTATAAAACCAATGTGTTGCATCTATCTTTGCAAAATATGGGATTTTATAGCATCAAATCGGAACAGAAATTACCTATTTCACTAAGAGAAGCGTGGGATTTTTTTTCCTCACCTAGAAATCTGAGTAAGATTACCCCAAAAGAGATGGGTTTTGAAATTACCAATGATCCAGATCCTAAAATGTTTCAAGGACAAATCATTACCTACACGGTAAAGCCTGTTTTTGGAATTAAAATGCCTTGGATGACGGAAATCACTACTGTAGATGAGGGTAATTACTTTGTAGATGAGCAGAGGTTTGGGCCATATGCTCTTTGGCATCACAGACACTATTTTAAAGAAATAGATGGAGGAGTACTCGTAGGTGATGAGGTGAATTATAAGGTACCGTTTGGTATATTAGGTGACATAGCCAATGCTGTTTTCGTAAAGAATAAACTAAAACAAGTCTTTAAATATCGTGAGAAAGTGCTCATTGAGCGTTTTGGTTTATTCAAGTAACTATCCTTACCCCTTCTTCAGCTCAAAGTGAAAAGGCAGGAACTGTCCTGCATCTTCTGCTACGAAAACGTCATCTTTTCCATCCCACATCCATATTTTGATAGGACTTTTTTGTCTGGTTTGTATATCACTTATCACCTGGAGGCATCCTGCACATGGCACTAGCATTTTGGGCACTATATATTTAGAAGATGTAGCATATACCGCTATTTCACTTACTTTAATGTCATTTAAGGTCTTTGAGCTTTCAAAAAGAGCAACTCGTTCAGCACAAAGACCAGAGGGGAAAGAGGCATTTTCTTGATTACTGCCTAACCCTATGTGCCCATTATCATGCAAAACGGAGCAACCCACAAAGAACTCTGAGTAAGGAGCATGACTCTGCTCACTGGCTTTCTTTGCCAGTTTTACAAATGCTTTTTTATCTTCTGATAACTCTCTAAACTTAAGTTCTGTGATTTTAACTGTTTTTTCCAAGGTTTTAATTAAAGTGTGCAATATCAACAATATTTACTTATCGATGGTATATCGAAAATATTTATGCTTATTTGACCTTTATAACAATGAAAAAAATCGTCGTATTCGGAGCTGGATTATCAGCCACATATTTAATAAGCTATCTGGAAGAAAATGCTGAAGCCCATTCTTGGGATCTTCAAATTGCTGATAGGGACCTTAGCCTAGTAAAGAATAAATGTAAATCAAGCAGTACTAAATGCATAGAAATAGACATTAGTGATGCATCCGCGGTAAGTACACTTATTAGTGGCTCGTCACTAGTAGTGAGTATGTTGCCTGCTTCACTTCATATTCATATAGCTAAAGAGTGTCTCTCTCAAGGGATTCATATGGCTACAGCCTCCTATCTATCAGAAGAGATAAAAAATCTCGATAGTCAGGTCAAGGAAAAGAACTTGATTTTTCTAAACGAATGTGGACTGGACCCAGGTATAGATCATCTTTCAGCTATGAAACTATTAGATGGTATAAGACAAGAAGGTGGTAAGATTATAGAGTTTGAGAGTTTTACAGGAGGACTCATAGCTCCTGATTGTGTAGATAATCCGTGGGAATATAAGTTTACTTGGAATCCTAGAAATGTAGTCTTGGCAGGTAGTGGAAGTGCGGTTAAATTTATTCATAAGGGAAAGTATAAGTTTATCCCATACCATCGTGTATTTAGACGTACGGAAGTAGTTTCTATAGATGGGTATGGGAAGTTCGAAGGCTATGCGAATAGAGATAGTCTGACCTACAGAGAATCATATGGGTTAGCTGATGTACAAACCATGTATCGAGGTACATTCAGAAGGCGTGGATTTAGCAAAGCTTGGAACTGTTTTGTACAATTAGGGGCTACAGATGATAGCTACATATTGCCTCATTCGGAACAAATGACTCATAGAAACTTCATCAATACCTTTTTAGCATATCATCCTACGGATAGTGTAAAGCTAAAACTAAAGTCATATTTAGGAATAGAACAAGATGATATCTATTTATGGGAAAAACTAGAAAGTACAGGTATATTTAGTGATGAGCTTATTGGGCTTGCTAAAGACTCGACTCCTGCTCAAATATTGCAACATATATTAGAGAAGAAATGGAACTTAAAAGATACTGATCGCGATATGATAGTCATGTGGCACAACGTAGCCTATACTAAAAATGGGGAGAGTCACACCGTTGAAAGTAGCCTCGTGTGTGAAGGAGAAGACAGACAGCATACAGCTATGGCTAAAACTGTAGGTCTGCCACTTGGTATGGCATGCAAGCTTATTCTAACAGGAAAAATAAGTCAAAGAGGGTGCTTGTTACCTATATCATCTGACTTATATGATCCTATACTGAAAGAACTAGAAGAGTACAATATAGTTTTTAAGGAGAAGAAATCACAAGTCTAATCGTTGCACATTCTGAGTGTAAAAATAAAATCCTCCAAGTCCTTGGTCTATATTTCCATTTAAATCTGTCACAGAACTAAGCGGGCCTCCATAGACGTGATTGTTTTGAAGTAATGACGCATAATAGGTATACATATTCAGGGATAAATTGGATAATATTATTTCCGTATACTTTGGGGTAAAATTTGGCCTTAAAATATCATTTTTCAAAATGCGTAGGTCAATGTTTCGTTCTTGACCATTCCATAATTCATCACCAAATAAGGCGAAAGTATTTTCGCCCGCTACCGTTCTTATAGTACTTATAAAAATCTTATCTGTACTAGAGAATGGTAGCGAATAGGTAGTCTCAATGGAGTCAGAATCTATCAATTCTTTTCCGTGTATCAATGTCTGAAATTGATACTTCTGAAGAGTACTGAAGTCTTTTACACGCACCTTAAATGTATAATAAACAGCGTTTTTGAGTAGCGTATCAATATATAATTCTGGGATCTCTAATGGTACAGAATCTATGGCTTTAATGCTTGGAAAGTCGCTGTGGCTTAGTTGTAATTCGTAGATACTTCCAGGTACGGCTCTAAACGGTAAAATAATTTCCCCTTTAGCTAACTCCAAACTATCACTTAACAGTAGTAGATTATCTTTTAGCAGTAGCACCTTACACTTTCCTGCAAGCTCATACATAGATGGTGTTTTAAGCGTACTAGTGCTTAAACTCACTCCTATTTTCATTAATGAATCTGAACTATTAAAACTGTTAATTACTAGCTTAGGCGTAAATCCCTCACTATTATACGGTAGTGATTTCTCGCAAGCACTGAAAATCAGTACACTACAAGCGATGTATATAGATAACGTCTTTGTCATAGTTTAAAAATAATTTTTGCCATAGGCATTATAGGTAGAAATGACCTAAGTTTAAGTTCAGGAATGGCTTCCTCGTCTAAACCTACAAAAGCCATAAATGGATTCAGTCTGTTATACAGATTATACACACCTAAAATAGTAGAAGTACTAAACCACTTATGTCTTCTATTTCTTACATAGGAAACATCTAGGTGATGCGTAGCGGGCATTCTATAATTATTGATACCACTAAATTCCTCTACTACCACCTCTTCACCATTAATAAGTGTGATATACCTACTCGTAGGTATTGTTATAGGATTACCTGATGCATAGGTAAATGAAACGATGAGTTTATCCTGATTTGCTAATTGATACTGTGCTGTTGCACTGAGCATATGAGGTCTATCATACTTGCTAAAGTATACATATCCATCATTGATACCCTCTATTGTGCGTCTACTCCTACTGAAGGTGTATGAAGTGTACAGATATAGTTTTTTAAGTTTATACTCTAGTACACACTCCAAACCGTAAGCCCTACCACTTCCAACACGCAGATTATTTTCCCAGTTATTACCAGTCAGCAACTGTGAGCCAGTTTTATGTTCTATTATATTACTATAAAATTTACTGTATACACCTAACTCCAATCGTAGATTATTCTTCTTACGGATAAACTTAGAGTTTAGCTGAGTCACGCTCATAGGACTAAGAGTACTAGTAACAGGTAACCATATATCTACAGGCAAACCAAGATTATTGTTAGGTACTAAATGTACAAACTGGTTGGCTACGGTGACTCCCATTCTTAGTTGGCTATTCTTACCCAAGCCTTGTATTAGACTTATTTTTGGGAGTAGTCTATGATACGTCTTGCCTACTGTGGTGAATTGAGCTGCTCGTAGTCCATAAGTTACACTACCGCCTTTAAAATAGGATTTCCCTTCAATAAAAGCATAATACTCCTGGGATTGGTATTGTCTAGAAACCAGACTAGTATCTATTACACTAATTTCATTAGTGGTACTATAATTTCGCTCAAAAGGACGAAAAAGATAGTTGACCACTCCAACACCTAATTTCAGCATATTACTTCTTCTCCATAGTATATCTAAATCTGCTGACATTCTTACTTCCTGAAGGCCATTACGATAAGAGGAAGAATTTGATATTTGGTTTTCTTTTTGACTTAGTGCATAATCGTCATTAAATTTAAGTTCATAATTACTAGTGGATACTTCGGTATTAAGATATACTCGAGATCCAATAATACTTTTCCATCTTAATCCAATAACGGCATTTCTCCATCCTAAAGAGCCGTTAGACTCCTCTTGTGTATTCAGATTATCATCTAAACTAAACTTACTTTGAAAATCAAGCTGATCTCCACCATTATAAGCGGTCAAACTTAGCTCATTACCTTTATTTATTTGATAATGTATCTTACTAAAAACATCGTAAGACCAGAGCTTTGCAACATTCTTTTGTGAAGAATTTCTATTTGCAAAACGTTGTAGTGGTAAGGATAATATATCTGCATAGGTACGACGTGCTGAAAGCGAGAAACTTAACTTTTCTTTTATTATCGGCCCATTAATATAGATACCACTAGACAGTATACCCAAATCTGCGGCGGCTTCTACTTTCTGCTTATTCCCATTTTTTAAGTTCACCTGTATTACACTACTTAGTCTATTGGTATATTTAGCTGGCTGTTCATCTTTGTGAAGATTGATACTACTAATACTTTCAGAGTTGAAGATAGAGAATAGTCCAAGCAAGTGAAAGGTATTATATACAGGAATACCATCTACTAATGTGAAATTTTGATCTGGGCTCCCTCCACGTATAGATAATCCCTGCTGACCAAATGAAACTGGCTGTACCCCCGGCAATAGCTTCACTCCAGCCAAAGCGTCTGTTTCTCCACCTACACTGGGCAAAATGTTCTTATTCGGATCTATTTTATCAAATGACTTAATACCTAATTGCGATGAATCTGGCGAGGTAATTCCTACCTCTGCAAGCTGAGCTACTGCTTCTAGTCTAATCCTATAGGTTTCGTTCTTGATAGCAGACAGTTTTAAGCGTGCAAGCTGATAGTCTGGATGATATATGTTTATTACTATACTGTCATCTATTGTATACAGTCTGAACATGCCGTCTGGATCTGTGACAGTGATAGATTGATTTACTATAGACACAGTAGCTCCTACTATACGCTCACTTGATGTAGCATCTAAGAGCGTACCACTTATATACTTTTTGACTAGGGGATAAAGATTAATAATATTATCTCCATAAATTTTACTATCAACAAAGCACTGCTTTTTTAATTGATATAAAATAGAAACAAGAGACTGAGTTCTATCGGTTAAAACAATCTGCTTGCGATTTACAAGAGATGATTTGTAATTGAATTTGACATCTCTGATTTGCTCTATAGTATCCAGACATTCTACGAGTTTTCCATCACATAAATAACCATTTTCTCCGCTTTGAGCCACAGAAATAAATGATATACAAAATAATAAAAGATAGAATAGACTTCGCACGTGAGGCAAAGTAAGTCAATACTTTAATTCAAAACAATGGTTTGATTTTTTACTGCCAGGTTTTTGCCTACTACATCATTGAGAATAGTAAGACAAGCAGTTAAGTCATTTTTTGGTAGACTTAGAGTATAGTTATCTCTTAGCCACTTGCCGTCTAGATCTGATGATAGACCATAGGTTAGTTCTAACTGACTTATTATGTAAGATAGTGGAACATCATGTAGTTCTAAGTTATCCGACCAAGAGGAAGCTTGCTTAAAGGAAGACACCAAAAGGGTAGTATTATCAGAGAAGAAACGCTCGCCAGGCTCTAGCTTATGAGATATCCCATCAAATAAGATACTTACAGAACCTTCGTGAAGTTCAACTGTAAACAATTCGTCATTACTAAATACCGTGAATTGAGTACCGTAAACGGTTACTGTACCATTGTCGGTATGTATTATAAACGGTTTTTCACTTTTAGCAATATTAAAATATGCTGCTCCTTCGAGTGTGACACTTCTATTTTCTTCATTAAAATCTTTAGCATGGCTTAAGGTACTATTATAATGCATTTGAATAGTAGAATTGTCCACTAAACGATATTCCATTACATTTTGCTGGGTGGTAAATGAAATATCTGTCGATCCAAAAAACCACATGGAAACAGAAATAACTGCAAGTATTGAAATACTTGCAGCTAATTTCAGCCAATGTAGGCTTAAAGATTTAACAGGTGATTGCAACTGTTTCTGTAAAACTCCCCATCCAGACTGGATACAGTCTGAGGGGTGAGATAATTGGTTGGTTAGTTCCCAGATTTGTTTGTATACCAAGAAGTCATTTTTAAAACTAGAATTAGACTCTAAAGCCTTTAAAAATAACACACAATCTTGCTCAGGCAAATTGCCTGAGAGGTATGCAGCTATTTTATCTTCCCTTTCCTGATACATTATTTCATTAATTACACTAACTGAGAGGATACAGTTGTACGCAGATGTGATAGTGTCTGCTTGTTATACTCACTCTCATTTAGCCATTCATTTACGTCTTCAGTTTCCTGCGTATCGCATTTACCAAATAAGAACTTTAACAATAGATTAGATTCCCATATCATGATTTAGATTTGTTTATATAATAAGTAAGACACTATTTCTCTGCCCTACCCTTACGTGACACCCATTTTTTTTCGAAATAATTTTAAGGCTTTACCCATTTGACTTTCCACTGTCTTAATTGATATATCTAAAAGCTCAGCTATCTCAGCGTAACTTAGTTGATCTATCCGGCTCATAGCAAATACCTGTTTACATTTAGGAGGAAGTTCGTTCATGAGGTTTTCAAGAGCAGTTTGATGTTCTTTCTCTTCTATAGCTGCGTCTGCCCTAAAAGTGCTCTGCTCATTTTCTGGCCAAAGATTTGTCACCTCTAGTTTCTTTTTTTTAATATGGTTAATACTTCTATTTTTTACTGAGCTAAATAAGTATGATTTTATTGATTTAATTTCTTGAAAAGATTTGTGATTTTGCCACAGAGAGATAAAAACATCATTTACTATCTCAAGTGCATCCTCTCTATTGCCCACTAAAAATATGGCAAAACTCAACAATGATGGCTGATGTACATTGTATAACTGTTGTAAATGAGGATTCGTGAGCAAGTGATTGTTTTATTAGCTGTATAAAGTCGTTCAAAAGTAAGTAATCATTGGAACTATATTTCTGTAAAAAATAGTTAGGAATACCAAGGTAGCTTATTAAGTTTGCACTCCTTAATACGGAAATGGTCGGATGGCCGAGTGGCTAGGCTCAGCTCTGCAAAAGCTGCTACACCGGTTCGAATCCGGTTCCGACCTCAAAACAAGCCTGACTATCAGATAGTTAGGCTTTTTTATTGCTTTTAGTATACAGTAATCAACCTTACACCCTATTTTTCATTGTTAAAACGTGTATTTTGTTAATGTAATTTAATTATAAAGACAATGACTACCAACTTTGTATTACGCCAACCGAAAGCCAAAACGGCTACACCTTTAAGTGTTAGACTGACTTGGAAAAATCACTCCATTCTATTTAGTACTGGAGTAAAGGTTAACCCTACTTACCTTACTAGAAAATAATTTCAGAAATAAGGATGCTAGAATAAGTAACCGATTATAAAATGCAGAGATCTTAAACTACTCTATTAACAGTAGACGTGATAAACTAGAAAACTCATTTAATAGGTACGTCTCTAAGTATGGTATTGAACCACAGACAAAGAAAGACTTCAAACGCTTCTTAGCCTCCGAAAGCGAGCGAATAGCTAATGAGCAAAAAGAAGAGGATAAAAAGAGAATTAATCTACTAGATTAATTTGAGGTAATAGCACAAAGAAACGATAAGAGACTTGAAGCACTTGGAAAACTTTCTAATAGAAATAGTATCAGTACGTCTTACAGACAAACGGCAAAAGTACTTCGAGCATTTGAAAGTGATTTTGTTTCCTACAAAGTAAACTTTGACCGTATAGACCTAGATTTCTATGCAGACTTCTTAGACTTCTGCAATGAAGTACGAATGTATTCAGTAAATAATACTGGAAAGCACATTAAGAACCTTAGAAAGGTTATGAAAGAAGCCCTAGAAAATAATCTCACTACCAACACCGATTTCTTATCTAAACGCCTTAAAGTAATAACAGAAGACGTATTTAATGTATACTTGGAGGACCACGAACTCGAAGCTTTATTCAACGCAGATTTAGGAGGACGTCAAGAAATAGTAAGAGACTTATTTATTATAGGATGCAATACTGCTCTAAGAATTTCAGATTTTAACCGTATAAGCAGACATAACATTACTCCAGACCATTAATTTATGCGAAACTCTGTTCATATAGATATCAACTTCTAACGGAGATG
>CAWVTM010000061.1:0-10673 GCA_963933305.1 uncultured bacterium | reverse complement strand
TTTTAGCAGATAGGTCTGCAACTCAAAGAGCCATAGGCACAGCCAGAGGAAATCCGGATAAAAAGGATAGTTACCATATACTATCACTTAAGTTTGAATATATATTTGGGGGTAAAAGTGGAGATAGATGCTACTATAACCGTAACCCCCCAAAGACTCGAAGTACGAAAATAAATCAGCGGAGAATGTTTACTAAATAATCTATTTACGTAACGCACACCAAAGGGCAGTTTTCATAGAAATCTGCTGTAGCCAAATGTCCTCTTAGTGCCTAAACACCCCTTCGCTATACTGAAACTCAGAGAATCCTCGTTGGTACATGAAAGGAACGGATATGAGGAGAATAGCAATTTTTAACCCAGATTATTCATGGGAATGACTAACTACTAAACTCATTCATAGCTCCGTTAAGTCCTTTTATAATCCAAGACTCAATTGCTTTACTAGCTCTATCTTTTTGGAGCACTACTTCTATCTCTTCATCTTTAGCCCATTGACCAAGTACGTGCTCTATCTGTCTTCCTTTAGAATAGTCTCCTCCAGCACCAAAGCGAATCCGATCATACGTGTCACCACCGAGCTCTGCTTGTATATCCTTTAGTCCATTATGTCCTCCCGGGCTACCTTTGCCACGGATACGAAGCTTGCCCACATCTATATTTATATCATCTGTGATTACAAGCATATTTTTAGGAGCTATCCGCTCTGCACTCATCCAGTGTTTGACTGCTTTACCACTTAGATTCATATAGGTAGTAGGCTTGATACATATAACCTGCTTACCTCTGAATTTAAACTTAGCTACATTAGCTAGTCTACCTGTATCCCACTCACCACCGTGTTCTTTCACCCACTGATTTAGCACTTCAAAACCAATATTATGACGAGTATTATCGTACTCTGGGCCTATGTTTCCCAATCCTACTATTAAAAATTTCATCAAATCTGGTTCTTTATTTAGTCGTGACTTTATCCAACTCCACATTAGTTGATATTTACTATTTCTGTTTTAGCTGCCTTGAGAGCGGGATATATAGATATGAGATATCCCAATACACTCACTGTGGCCAGTGTAAGTATAATATCTCTCGGTATCAAGGCTACTGGATACTCATCTACTATACCATTGTCCATAGTGATAAATCCAAACTGCTGCTGAAGGACCACTAATAAAACAGCTAATAGAACTCCTATCCCTCCGCCTATGACCGCTATATAGCTGCCTTGCCATAAGAATACCTTTCGGATGACAGACTCTGAAGAGCCCATACTCTTGAGTATTCCGATATCTTTTTTCTTATCCAATACTAGCATTATAAGTGACCCAAAAATATTAAACGATGAGATAACAAGAACAAGAGAAAGTATGGCGAAAGTAAACCACTTCTCACTCCTAAATATCTTATAAATTAACTCATTGTTCTCTTTACGCGTCTTCACTCGCCATCCTAGACCGAGAGACTGCTCTAGTTTTCTCTTCACTGCGTCAGACTCTTGCTCATTGTCCAGATTAAGTTCCAGCGAACTTACCTGACCTGAATAGGTCAGTAAATCCTGAGCAAAATCCAATGAAGTTATAAATACCTCGTCATTTACGTCTTCTTTTACCAAAAACACCCCACTAGCCCTCAGGTACTTTGTACTCAACGATGCCATAGGATTGAGTGAATTAAACTCTACATCTCGGCGAGGAACAAAAACAGAGACTAACTCTGGACTACCTGGAAAAAGGTTTAACTTAGAGGACAATCCGCCTCCAAAAACTCCAAAATGACGAGAACTGTCTCCAAGATTAAATTCGCCTAACACTAAAACTGAATCAAACTTAGCCGATTCATAATTTGCACTAACTCCTTTAATTTTAGCAATCTCTTGATGCTCGTCATATTTTATAACGACCTTTTCTTCCAGTACCTCGCACACATTGTTAATTTCAGGTATTGCTTCTATTTTGGTTTTTAGCTCATCACTATACTCAAAGGTTTTGCGACCTTCTGCAGTGATTTGGATAGCTGGATCATAGTTGTCTATAAGACTTTCTACGAGATTTTCTATTCCATTAAATGTACTTAGGACTATAATCATAGCAAAGGCTCCTATGCCAAAACCCAGCATTGCGATTGCCGTTATGATATTGATAGCATTAATCTTTTTTTTAGAAAAAAGATAGCGGTAGGCTATAAAAAGAGGAAGTCTCACTTCTCTCCTATATCCAGATTATCTAGAAGTTTATTGATACGCTGAGCGTGATCCATGGTATTATCCAAATAAAAGTTAAGTTCTGGTATTTTACGAATACGCTTGCCTATAACCCTAGCTAGTTCTTGACGAATCTCTTTATTGTGAAATTCAATAGTTTTAAGGCTTTTATCTTTATCCTTAGCACCTAGGATACTCACATAGATCTTAGCAATACCTAAGTCAGCCGTAGCTACTACCTCCACCACAGTGACTAACTCACCTGGGAGTATTTTCTGACTAAAACGAGAAAGCAGCGGGGCCAAGTCCCGCTGCATTGCTCGTGATATTTTTTCTGTACGTATACTCATTATCTAAGCGTAAACTCAGAAGTACCCATTTTGTGCTCTTCGCTAAATACATTAACTACGTATTTACCCGCAGTCATTCCATCAGTCTTAGGAATCGAAAAACTTCCCTTTTCATTTCCGTTTTGGAAATTCACTGCTTTCTTTAAAGTGTAAAGTCGCTCTCCTCCATCAAAGTTAAAAGTACCAGAACCCGCCTTATTATTATGCAATGTGCTCTTATTAGGTGTAACTACCTGAAAATAAAGCATCTTCTCTCCTCTTGCGGCTAAGTCATTATTAGCTAGCACATAAGAAACATCTATTTTATCTAACTTACTCAGTTTATCTGTAGTCTTAAAATCCCCAAACACTGCATCTCTCAGTGGTTTTACATCCAGTCCTTTTAAGAATATACGAGACCCTACTGCTACCTGCTTAGTAAGTTCCGTATTTACCTCTACCATCTCAGCTACTTTTTCTTTCTCTACTTCTACCTGTTTTTGAATCACGTAGTTTTCATCTTTCAAGTACTGATTCTCTTTGGATAATTCCTCTATTTCAGCGGTTAGCTGCTCTACCTGATCTCTTAGTCCAGATATCTCACCCTTAGCCTTTGCTAGCTGAGATTTAGTAAGGTTACCACTATTTAACATAGTACGTATCTTAGCTACTTTTACTTTAAGCTCTTGATTTCTCAGATCTATAATAGAATCTAATTGAGCATTTTGTCCTGATTTTGCTTCTAGGTTAATTCGAAGTTCCTCTTCTACCTCTTTTAGATCTTCTAACTCTGTGGCGGTATCTACTAACTCCGTCTGAGTAACTTGAAGCTCTGTATTTTTAGTAACTAGCTTATAGATTAGACCTACATTAATTAGTAGCAAGGCTAGTATCATTAGAAATAATAACTTTTTGCTTTTCTTATCGTTTTTTCCTGCACTCATGATTGTACTGTTTTAGTTTTTTTGTTAAGTTGGTTAAAAAATTGAACGGAGGGGTTAATAGATTTCCGCTTTGTGCAAATTTACTGCAATCTTTCTAAAACGCTTATTTAAGCGTTTTGTTCTTTTATCAGATTTAACGCACTTCCGGCGTTATACCATGCTATTTGAGCAGCGTTATACGTGTGATTTACGTCAAAGGTGTCTGAAGTCCCATCTGCATGATTTAGTTTAATCTGTAGCGGATTACCAGACGTAAAGTTATCTAAACCCAATATATCTATAGTATCGTGTTCTTGTACTTTGTCATAGTCTTCTGGATTAGCAAATGTCAGTCCGAGCATACCTTGTTTTTTTAGGTTCGTCTCGTGTATACGAGCAAATGACTTCACTACAACTGCCATCACACCGAGATGACGTGGCTCCATAGCAGCGTGCTCTCTACTGGACCCCTCACCATAATTTTCTTCTCCAAAAACAATAGAATTATCACCACTCGCTTTTATAGCTCTGGCCACCTTAGGTACTCCGTCATACTGATCTGTATATGGATTGAGTACGGTATCAGTTTTGTCATTGTATGCATTCAATGCTCCTATGAGGCAGTTATTAGATATATTATCCAAGTGTCCTCTGTAACTTAGCCAAGGTCCAGCCATAGATATATGGTCTGTAGTACATTTACCTTTTGCTTTGATAAGAAGCTTGAGCCCCATTAGGTTACCTCCAGTATTAGGAGTAAATGGTGTTAATAATTGAAGTCTCTTTGAATCTGGACTCACCGTTACCGTTACTCCTCTACCGTCTTCTTGTGGTGCTAAATAACCATTATCTTCTACCCCAAAACCATTTGGTGGTAATTCATACCCTGTAGGTTCGTCTAGCATTACTTCTTCTCCTTTATCATTAATAAGAGTATCTGTAGCCGGATCAAAATCTAGCCTACCAGATAGGGCTATAGCTGCAACTATCTCAGGACTAGCTACAAAAGCGTGTGTATTGGGATTCCCGTCAGCACGCTTACTAAAGTTTCTATTGAAAGAGTGAATAATACTATTCTTAGGTGCATTTTTAGGGTCATTGTACCTCGCCCATTGACCTATACAAGGACCACAAGCGTTGGTAAATATTGTAGCATCTAGATCTTCGAATATCCCTAGGAGTCCATCTCGCTCTGCCGTATATCTTACCGTCTCAGAACCAGGATTGATACCCAGCTGCGATTTCATTTTAATTCCTTTATCCACTGCTTGCTTAGCTATGGAAGCAGCTCTACTCAAATCTTCATAAGAAGAGTTAGTACAAGAACCTATAAGTCCCCACTCTACATCTAGTGGCCATCCGTTAGCTTCCGCTTTTTCCTTCATCTCCCCCACTTTAGTATCTAAGTCTGGGGTGAAAGGTCCGTTCATGTGCGGCTTAAGTTCTGACAGATTGATTTCTATTACTTGATCAAAGTAGTGCTCTGGATTAGCATAGACCTCATCATCACCCGTAAGATGTGGTGCGACTTCATTAGCCAAATCAGCAACTTCCGCTCTACCAGTAGCACGTAGATAACGCTCCATACTTTCGTCATAACCGAAAGTAGATGTAGTCGCTCCTATCTCTGCACCCATGTTACAGATAGTCCCTTTACCAGTGCAACTCATAGACTTTGCACCTTCACCGAAATATTCTACTATGGCACCAGTTCCACCTTTTACAGTAAGGATACCCGCTACTTTCAATATTACATCCTTAGGGGCAGACCATCCACTTAGCTTTCCCGTAAGTTTTACGCCTATTAGTTTTGGAAATTTGAGTTCCCAAGCCATTCCTGCCATTACATCTACAGCATCTGCTCCACCCACACCGATGGCTACCATTCCTAGTCCTCCAGCATTTACGGTATGTGAATCTGTACCTATCATCATTCCGCCCGGGAATGCATAGTTTTCTAATACAACTTGATGTATAATACCTGCTCCAGGTTTCCAGAAACCAATACCATACTTATTTGAAACTGACTCCAAAAAATTAAACACTTCGTTGGATGTATTCAAGGCATTTTGCAAATCTTCATCTGCACCTATTTTAGCTTGTATTAAGTGATCACAATGCACTGTAGTAGGCACCGCCACTTGAGGCTTACCAGCCTGCATAAATTGCAGAAGAGCCATTTGGGCAGTAGCATCTTGACACGCTATTCTGTCTGGAGCAAAATCTACATAATCTACACCGCGAGTAAAAATGGTATCTGCATTGCCATCCCACAGATGACTGTATAATATTTTTTCAGATAAAGTCAGCGGCTTTCCTACCACATCTCTAGCTGCTTTCACCTTACTACCAAGGTTTTGATACGTTTTTTTGATTAAGTCTAAATCGAATACTTCTTGTGCCATAATAGATTGCGAAGATAACCCAAAAAGCTCCGCATATCCCAAGGACAGCTTGCTTTTTGAGCAAGTAGAGAAGTAGCTAAAAAAATAGCCTAAGCTCTACGCTCAAAAGTCTACATCCCAAAGATGATTTTACCTTCCAAAGCGGCATCATTATCATTCATTCTTACCCTGTATAAGTACATGCCATGTAAATCTAAGAAACCGGTTAACACTTGATACTGCTTAGCCTCTAGCTGTACCTGCTTACATTCTTGGCCCAGCAATGTGTATATGGATAGCGTATAGCTACTATTGACATCTACATCTTTTAAGTAGACATTGAGCTTATTTAGCGTAGGATTAGGATATAGTAAAGATCCTTCAAAGGAAATCTGCTCAGAACCCACCTCATCCTCTATAGCTATCTCAGTCTCATATATTCCTGGCCTAAAAGTAGTTAAATTAGCTCTCATCTGAGCTGCTTGATCATTGGTAAAGAGGTTTTGACACACGTCGCTGGAGTAATCCATATAGTTTTCTAACATATCCGGAAACTGACCTCCATCAGGCTCAGTGCAGGTATTCACTCCAATATCACATCCTCTACTAGCTGCTCTAGCCCGTGGAGTATCATCCATAAAATCATCTACTTCACACCCTCCATCTCCCCAGATGTGACGAAGACCTAGATAATGTCCTACTTCGTGCACTAGGGTTTTACTCCCAGTAGCTAAAGATTCCGGATTATTTTCTCCTATCACTTTATAATGCACCACTACACCTTGCTTATCTGATGAAGTAAATGAATTACTCCCAGCCCAATTACCAGCACCTGTAGGTGGGTAGGCATAGCCCAATAAACCATCAAAACCATTCGCTGACAAATCGCATATCCATACATTCATATACTTCTCCGTATCCCAAGGAGCACTACCCACTTGACCATTTTTAACTAAGTCTGACCGAGAAAGATTAGTAGGAAGGCTACCAAAGGTTTCGAAGACTGTTTGTTCATGAATGATACCATTAGAAGGATTACCCAAGGGATCTGTCTTGGGAAGCACAAATTCTACTCCTACATCTGCAGCCACTGTCTTAAAAATATCTCTTGTATTAACTGTATCTGAATTGGTTCGTCTAAACGCGTCATTAAGCACTTTGAGCTGTGAATATACGAATGAATCATTTACATTTTGGAGCTCGTTATTATACACTACGTGAAAGACTATATTCACTTTGTAAACAGTGTCTTGTGTATTCTTATTTTTAAAACGGCTCTTTTTTACTGCCTCTAAAAACGTAACATCTATGTTTTGTTTTATTCCTGGATTTTCACTCTCTAAATACTCTATATACGCCTGATAACCGCAAATATCTTGAGCATAAGACATTGGGGCTAAACTAAAAACTATACTAAAACAAAATAGGTGTAAAAATCTTCTCATATGTACAAAATACAACCGCAAGATACTAAAATAGAACAAACCTCAATGTAGGAATTTCATAAAGCTTAACTACCGGTAAACGTTGGCTTGCGTTTTTCTATAAATGCAGCTACGCCCTCCTTATAATCCATAGAATCTCCCGCGATTTGCTGATAATGTGCCTCATAATCTAGCACTTCATTTATGTTACTAGTCATAGAGTCATTGAGCATTTTCTTCATCATACCTACAGCTAGAGTAGGAGCATTAGCATAGTACTGAGCTATTTTATTAGTCTCTTCCTCTAGCTCTTCTATGCTCACTACCTTATTAACCATTCCCCAGTCCGCAGCTTTAGTAGCACTAACTTTACTCCCCATGGTAGCTAGCTCAAAGGCTCTAGCACTTCCTACCAACCGAGGTAAAAAATAAGACGATCCAGAATCCAACACTAGACCTATGCCGACAAACACCTCTACCAGACTAGCCTGATCTTGTGCTATAATATAATCACACGCTAAAGCTAATGAACATCCAGCCCCTGCTGCTACGCCGTTTAACTTGCAGACAATTGGCTTTGGCATATCCCTCATGGCACGTATTATAGGATTATACCCTGTTTTAAGGAAGTCTGAAAAATCAATTTTCTTCCCTTCTATATCTTTCAGGTCTTGGCCAGAAGAAAACGCCTTACCAGAGCCACTAAGCACTATTACTCTGCACTCTTTATCTACCTCCGCTGCTTGCATAGCGGCAAGAAGCTCCGTACGCATTTGCTCATTGAATGCATTGTACCTATCAGGTCTATTGAGAGTGATGCTCGTCACACCTTGATTCGTAGTATAAATAATCGTATTAAAAGTCATAAAATTTACAATAATAAAAAAGCTAAAAAAAGAGAATAGGAAGTGCAGATATCAGTCCTGCCGCTACTCCCATAATAAGTTCAAATGGAGTATGTGCCTTTGCTTTCCAACGAATGAAAGCTACTAAAATAAGTATCCCTAAAACTACAAGTAACATCTGATCTAATCCTACTAACTGATAATTATACATCACCATAAGACCGGCTGAAAACAGGAACGCCCAAGTAGCAGTGTGCCAACTCGCTTTGAGATCTACAAACGCTAGCAAGAGCATAAAAACATGCAAAAACCCAGCGGATATGAAAAAACTAAAATACTCCTTCATAATGAATATACTGACCACCGCAAATCCAAAATTAATAAGTGTGTACGCTTTATAAATACTCCTTCGTTCTTCTAGATTAGGCTCAGCCAAATTTATCTTGCGGACATACTTTAAGAATATTAATGGTAAAAATAGATATACAAATGCTATCCAAATAAGAGATAGCAATATAGCACTCTGTCCATACTTAGCCACTAGAGGTGCATATACTAGTAGACTAAAAAAAGGCAGAAAGATAGGATGTGAAGCGATCGCTCCAATTTTCAGTATTAATTTCATTTATAGTTCTTTACGTAGTCTAGCCACAGGCTGATTAAGTTGTTCTCTATATTTGGCTACCGTACGTCTCGCTATCTGATAACCTTTTTCTTGGAGTATTAGTTTTAGTGCTTCGTCAGTTAGTGGCTTTTTCTTATCCTCCTCATTTATAGCTAGCTGCAAGATTTTCTTCACCTCACGGTTACTCACTTCCTCGCCACTGCTTGTGGTGATTCCTTCCGTAAAGAAGTCTTTCAGTAAAAATATACCAAAGTCAGTCTCTACATATTTACTACTAGCCACTCTACTTATAGTCGATATATCCATTTCTATGGCTTCTGCTATATCCTTGAGTATCATAGGCCTAAGATCTGACAAGTCTCCAGACATAAAAAACTCCTTTTGCAGTTCCATAATCTTACGCATAGTGATCAGTAATGTATTCTGACGCTGCTTTACAGAGTCTATAAACCACTTAGCTCCATCTAGTTTTTGCTTGATGTACTGTACTGCATCTTTTTGAGACTTAGTCTTTTCTTTACTTACATCATAACTTTTTAGTGTCTCATTGTACGAGTTACTCACTCGTAGCTCAGGAGCATTTTTCTGATTTAGAGAAACCACTAACTCCCCATAGCTTTCTTTCACTATGAAATCTGGGATAATAAAGTCCTTACTTTGTGCCCCTTCTGATCCAGACTGTGCGGGTTTAGGATTAAGCTTAGATATAAACTCTAGAGTTTCTCTTAGGTAATCTTCAGAGACATCAAACTTCTTGAGAATACGGGAATAGTGCTTTTTAGAGAAGTCTTCCATCATCTCATCTAGCATCTGATAAGCAAGTTTATATACTGCATTATTCCCTATTTCTTGCTTTCGTCTTATCTGGAGCAGTAAGCATTCCTTCAGGTCTCGAGCTCCTACTCCCGCGGGATCTAACTGGTGTATGTATCCTAATATTCGCTCCAAGTCCTCTACCGTAGTTCTTATATTTTGAGTAAAAAGCAGATCGTTTTTTATGGCAGAGAGAGGTCTCCGTAGATAACCATCATCGTCCAACGTACCGATAATCTGATCTGCTAGCAACTCTTCCTCTGCGGTCTTCAGTGCACCGGTCACCTGCTCCATAAGTCGCTCTCTAAAAGTGATATGATATACCACTGGCATAAACTCTTTATCTTCATCACCACCGTCATAATCTCCACTCAGCTGGACTCCGCCATCATCATCATTCATATAATCACTGACGTCAAACTCTTCTTTGGTATTTTCATAATCAAAGTCGTCTACCTCATCAAATGAACGCTCCACTTCATCTTCTTCATCCTTACCATTTTCTAATGCAGGATTTTCGAGTAATTCCTCTTCCACACGCTCTTCAAAATTTAGCGTGTTTAGCTGTAACAGTTTAATAAACTGAATCTGCTGTGGGCTTAGCTTCTGTAGGAGCTTTTGACTTAAATGCTGTTTTAACATATGGATATAGAAAAGTAGCTATAAGGGTTTACTTTTGTAGTTCAAAATTAGGAAGATTTACGCTAGTAGCAAAATGCATACCAAACAATTAGAAAAATATGTAGGACAAGAGGTCACCCTCAAAGGATGGGTAGCCAACAGAAGAGAAAGTAAAACGGTAGTTTTTATCAATTTACGTGACGGACAGGGTATGTGCCAATGCATACTCGGCATAGATGACTTGGGTGAAGAATTATTTACTGAAGCTAAATCTCTAGGACAAGAAAGTTCTGTAGCCATCACGGGCACTGTGGTAGTGGACGAACGCCAAATGGGAGGATATGAGCTCCATGCTACAGGTCTAAAAGTATATCAAAATGCAAAAGACTATCCAATATCCAATAAAGAACACGGGATAGAATTCTTAGTAGATAAAAGACACTTATGGCTACGTAGTCAGAGACAATGGGCCATAATGAAAGTACGAAACAGTACTATTTATGCCATTCA
>CAWVTM010000060.1:0-10840 GCA_963933305.1 uncultured bacterium | reverse complement strand
GAATAGCTAGACGTAGTTGGGCTAGAAATGAGAATGCCCAGTTTGCTATAAAACGGGAGATGGAACGCAACGATAAACTGAAGGTTACCCTTGCTAATAGTGTGGAGGATGGGTTGTTGGAAGGGTTGTTTTAATGTTTGTGTAGGTCCGTGCCTCTGAGGCACGGACCTACACAAACAACCATATCAATTATATATCCAAATACCAAAAACGTCAATATCGATTGCTAGGGTTTAATTAACCATCTAACGATGCCTATTTTGTGACAATCAATACGACGGATAGGGTTCGTTTTTTTGGTGAGATCAAAGAAGGTAAAATGTTACTTTCTGAAATGGGAGAAGTGGTCGTAAATGAATTAGAAATGGCTAGTATTCACAAAAAAAATATTCTCATATCTGACTACGTAGTAATGCCAGACCATGTGCATATTATAGTAGGTTTACAAAACAAAGATCTATCTAAGCGACCAGAGTTAATCAAAAAAAATCCAGCTATTTCTGGAGAGATACATTCATTGCAGAAGGGATCTTTGCCGTGCGACTTCTATGAATGTGTTCAAGTGCTGGCCTATTTCTTCTATTGCTTTTCATGCTCAAAGAGAAAAGATTCTCTCAGTGGGTCTTTCTACTTTTTACAAATACGCCAAACTCTTGGGAATTTCTAGACCAAGATTCAAAAAGCCTAAACATAAGACAGGTCTTCGAGCTTCCGCCCCTAATGAAAAGTGGCATATGGATATCACAAAGTTTAAAATCAATGTCACCGAATATTCTATCTATATCATTATGGATAATTTCTCTCGGTACATATTAAACTGGGGTGTTCATCATTCTGTTTCAGGTGAGTTTATGCGAGATTTGCTTAAGGAAGCTATCTCTCAATTTACACCCAAGAATGCTCAACTAATTGCAGATGGTGGTTCGGAGAATAATAATATCTATGTAGATGAACTCCTTACTAAAAATCCCAATACACTAACTAAACTCATAGCTCAAAAGGACATATCATTTTCTAATTCTATGGTAGAGGCCATTAACAAGATATTGAAATACAATTATCTGTTCCCGTTTGGTATCACCTCGCTTCAGTTCCTTCTCCAACAACTTGAATTTGCCATCAATGATTACAATAACAAAAGACCTCATTTCTCTCTCAAAGGTTCTACTCCATTTGAAGTGTTTAATAATACTCCGTGGGATAGGTCTGTTATAGCTAACCAATTTGAGCTTGCTAGATAAGATAGACTTGAAATAAACCATAAAAACACCTGCGATGGATGTCAATAATCCTCCAATCATTTCTACTTTCAATATTTATCTGCCTTTGGCATGATGTCAATGAATCTAACCTTTTTCTTATCTGATCTAGGGCTTTCATTTTCCTAAATCTGATTTCTATTTCTAGAGGTTTGAAAACCTCATTTCCAAACCCTTTATTTTCAGCTAATTCCCATCTTTGGGACAACTTTATTCAATACATTCGTAGAAGTCGCGTGCCTATTTATTCTGACAATAAGAAAAATAAATAGTTAGGTTTACTGGTGTTTTATGAATTTTTCTTGTCAACTATTATCTAATTTCATTAGGATTTAGTGTTTTGTAAAATCCCGCCATAATTAATTTTAAGCATAAAAAAAGCCGACATTTCTGCCGGCTTCTATATATTATTTGGTATTTCTAGTTAAAGAAGTCCTTCATTCTATCAAAAAAGCCCTTCTCCTTACTTGGGTCAGGCGTGAAGTTTTCTGAGTCTAGTAGCTGCTTCATTAGGTTTTTCTCTTCCGTGTTAAGCTTATTAGGTGTGTACACATTTACATATATGAGTTGGTCACCTGTAGCGTATCCGTTTACATCTGGGATGCCTTTACCTCGCAGTCTTAGTACTTTTCCACTTGGAGTTCCTGGTTCTATTTTAATTCGAGCCTTGCTACTTACGGTAGGTACTTCTACATCTGCACCTAGTGCTGCTTGCGGGAAACTGATGTGTAGATTAAAGATGATATTATTACCATCTCGCTCTAAACTTTCGTGTTTGGTTTCTTCTACTAGGACGATTAAATCTCCAGCTACTCCACCAGGCATTTCATTTCCTTTGCCACGCACATTGAGCTGCATGCCGTCAGCTACTCCAGCGGGTATCTGTATGGTAGTAGTGACTTCCTCGGTGATAAGTCCCATTCCATCTGCTCCTGAAGGTATATTTTTCACCTTCTTACCCATTCCTCTGCAAGTAGGGCAAGGGCTGGCTGTCTGCATCTGTCCTAAGAAAGTACTCTGTACGCGAGTTACCTGGCCTCGACCACCACAGGTAGCACAATTATCAAAAGTGACTCCTTTAGCTACTACTTTCTTTTTGTATTTTATCTTTTTCTCTACACCATTAGTGATGTCTTCCAAGTTAAGTTTTAGCTTGATACGGATATTAGTTCCTACAGCTTGGCGAGATCTACTTCCACCACGTGCTCCTCCGCCACCAAAGAAACTTTCGAAGGGACTTCCTCCGCCGCCGCCTCCATTGCCACCGAATATGTCACCGAATTGGCTGAATATGTCATCCATATTCATACCTCCTCCGCCTCCGCCACCGAATCCACCTTGACCATCTACACCTGCGTGTCCATATTGGTCATAACGTTGTTTTTTTTCAGCGTTACTTAGTATTTCGTATGCTTCTGCGGCTTCTTTAAACTTATCTTCTGCAGATTTGTCGTCTGGATTTTTATCCGGGTGAAATTGTATCGCTTTTTTACGGTACGCCTTCTTAATCTCAGCCTCTGATGCGTCTTTACTTACGCCTAGTATTTCGTAAAAATCTCTTTTTGCCATTATTGTCCTACTACTACTTTAGCGTATCTGATAACCTTATCATTCAGCTTATATCCTTTTTCTACTTCATCTACTACTTTACCTATCATATTTTTATTAGGTGCAGGTATTTTGGTGATAGACTCGTGTATTTCTGGATCAAACTCCTGCTCCAAGGACTTGAAGGGCTTAAGTCCTTTGCTCTCTAAGGTAGATTTGAATTTATTGAAAACGAGGTCTACTCCTTTTCGTATGGTTTTTACATCCCCTTTTTTGTCCATGTTTTGCAGTGCACGTTCAAAATCGTCCATAACCGGAAGTAGGTCTGTCAAAATATCCTGTCCTGCTGTTTTAAATAGCTCTATACGCTCTTTAGATGTGCGTTTTCTGTAGTTATCAAACTCAGAATACAGTCGTAAATATTTATCATTGAGCTCTACTATCTTCTCTTCTGCAGTTTGCTCTGGTACTTCAACTGTTTGATCCTCAGTATTTTGCGTAGTTTCGTTAGCCGTATTTTCTACGTTCTCCTCTTGCTGTTTGGTTTCTTCTGACATCTTTAATGTACTTATACTAGTCTATAAGGTGCAAAAGGGTTGCCACAGCTATTTGTGTCAATTTGACACCACTTACTCTGCCAAGTGATTTGCTAAGGTTGTGTGTAGTTGGTCGCCTACCAGAGTTTTTGCTATTATTTTTCCTTCAGAATCTATGAGCACGTTATGAGGTAGGTATCTGAAGTTATAGAGTTCTACTAATGGACTGTCCCACTTTT
Source organism: uncultured bacterium (assembly GCA_963933305.1). Lineage (GTDB taxonomy): Bacteria > Bacteroidota > Bacteroidia > NS11-12g > UBA9320 > UBA9320. Next base: position 7,258 of record CAWVTM010000060.1, on the reverse strand, counting down.
TAAGATCAGAAACGTGATAGTCCCAGTCCATTCGGTCGTTTTTGATGGCTTTTCGCCAAATAGTAGAGTCGCTATCTAGGCTTACACTATACACTTCGAAACCCTGTCCTATGTCAAAACTACTATCTTTATAGTGGTGATATGCTCTGCGTATGGAGTGGTTCTCTATACGACAGCTTCTACACCAGCTCGCCCAAAAGTCAATAAGTACGACTTTCCCTCTCAGACTTTTAAGAGTCATGATTTCACCGTGTGGATTTTTTAGTGCTATGTCTGGAGCCATCTCGCCAATGGCGGGATGTATGATGTGAGTATCAGATTTAAACGCAGTGACTACCAGCAGTAATAAGGCAATCAGTACTAGTTTAAATCGTATCATAAGCTAAGAACGTATAATTTTTGCTCCTATTGCGTTTAGGCGAGTTTCTATGTCTTGGTATCCACGATCTATCTGCTCTATATTATGTATCGTACTCGTACCTTCGGCACTCATAGCTGCTATGAGAAGAGATACCCCTGCACGTATATCTGGAGATGACATAGTAGTGGCTTTTAGCGGTACCCGTCTATCTAGACCCATGACCGTAGCTCTGTGTGGATCACAGAGGATAATTTGAGCACCCATATCTATCAAGCTATCTACGAAGAATAAGCGACTTTCAAACATCTTTTGATGAATTAATACATTGCCTTTTGCTTGTGTACACATCACTAAGATTACACTCAGTAGATCAGGAGAGAGTCCTGGCCAAGTAGCGTCTGCTATGGTCATCATACTGCCGTCTATGAAATTATCTATCTCATAGTGTTTGTTTTCTGGGATGATGATATCATCATCTTTTATTTCAAACTGGACACCTAGTTTTTTAAATACTTTCGGGATAATACCAAGTTGGTCTACTCTACAGTTTTCTATAGTAATCTCAGACTGAGTCAGTGCTGCTAAACTGATAAATGAGCCTATCTCTATCATATCTGGGAGTATAGTATGCGCACATCCGCCTAGTTCTCCTACACCTTCTATGGTGAGCATATTACTTCCTACACCAGAGATTTTGCCACCCATGGAGTTTATCATTTTACTCAGTTGCTGCAGATAAGGTTCGCAGGCAGCATTGTATATAGTGGTAGTTCCTTTAGCCATCACAGCGGCCATTAGTATGTTGGCAGTGCCGGTCACAGAGGCTTCCTCTAGCAGCATATAGCTGCCTTTGAGATTTTTTCCTTCTACTTTGTAAAATCCTGTTTCTTTATTGTAGATGAATTCAGCACCTAGACTTTCGAAACCTATAAAGTGAGTGTCTAGTCTACGTCGGCCAATCTTATCTCCACCGGGGCTAGGTATATATCCTATACCAAAACGAGCAAGTAATGGCCCTATAATCATTATAGATCCACGTATGGCAGCACCTTTAGTTTTAAATTCATTCGTGTGGAAGTAGTTTAAGTCTATCTCATCCGCCTTGAAAGTCCAGTTCCCTTTTCTTTTGTGATTTACTTTCACTCCTAACCCTTTAAGGAGCTCTATCATACGCAGTATATCACGTATTTCAGGGATATTGTGTAATTCTACTTCCTCTTCTGTAAGCAATACTGCAGCAAGAATCTGCAGTGCCTCGTTCTTAGCTCCTTGTGGAGTTAATGTTCCCTTTAGCTTATGCCCTCCTTCTATTGTAAAAGTGCCCATTTATCTTTTCTTGTACTTTGGATTGAAGTTCTTCTTTTTATTATTAGTACTATTCTTGTTGTTTTTATTGTTCCTATTATTTCTGTTATTAATAGGTCTGCGTATCTTTTCTATGTGGATGTCTAGTGAGTCTGGGTCTACCTGAAGCTTACCATCTGATAAGTCTGCTAAGTGTTGCACCACCTGCACTGGTGTGAGGTCTTCTTCATTCCAGGCCTTAGATGAGTTTACCATAAATGAGGCTATGTAGTTAATGTACATAGTTCTGAGATCTCCTTCAGCCATATCCTTGGCTCCAGTGATCATCTCTAAGAGGTTACGTCCGTAGTATCTATACTTACTAAGTACACCTTTATATCCTAAATGTTCTGGTTTTTCTTCCTTGGCTGCTGGTTCAGGAGCGGGGTATTCGTTATCTATGTCTAGTTCATAACTAGCGATCTCATGCATGTGATCCCACACTGTCTGCTCATAGTTAGTTTGGTCTTTTATCTCAGGATTCAGGTTTACCATTACCTTAAATACGGTGTGTGCTAGAACATTGCGTTTATCGCGGTCTTTTTCTAGTTTGAGGTGCTCTATCATTTCTTGGACACCTCGTCCGTATTCTGTAAGGCGAATATTCTCTTGTTGCGTGTTATAGGATAAGTCCATCTTCTTTGTATCTGTAGGCAAAGATATATGTCAGTGACCAAGATAGGAGGTCATAAGCGAGTTGTTTTCCACTATTGCTGCTATTTATGGTCATTTTTTGTGCACAGAGAGCAGTTTTATGTTCTGTGGTGATAGTTTAGAACTTGATACATACATTTTTGGGCTCTGTGAAAAAATTAAGTGCTTCCCATCCACCTTCTCTACCTACACCACTATTTTTTGTCCCGCCGAAAGGAGTACGCAGGTCTCTAAGTAGCCAGCAGTTTACCCACACTATGCCGCTTTTTAGCTTGTTGCCTACTCGATGAGCTGTATGCAGATTAGATGTCCATACTGTAGCAGCGAGTCCGTATCCGGTGCTATTAGAGAGTTTTATGGCTTCCTCTTCCGTGTCAAAAGGTTGAATAGTGACTACTGGACCAAATATTTCTTCTTGATTAGTTCTGCATTGCTGATCAAGACCTTCTATCACCGTAGGGGCTATATACCACCCATTCTTGTTTTTTCCATCTAGATGTACGGCGTCTCCCCCTGTGAGTATAGTGCCACCTTCAGACTTTGCTATTTCTATGTAGCTCAGTATTTTTTCGTAATGAGGCTTGCTTACTATGGCTCCTAGACGAGAATCTGATTCCATAGGATCGCCGACCTTCATTTTTTTAACTTTCTCTACAAAAGCCTCTTTGAATTTTTCATAAATGTCTCGTTGTATCAATATTCTAGAGCCACATAAGCATATCTGCCCTTGATTAGCAAATGAGCTATTGAGCGTAGTTTTTAGCATTTCATCAAAATCACAATCATTGAAAATGATATTTGGGTTTTTGCCGCCAAGTTCTAGACTCATTTTCTTAAACTTAGGAGCTACTATACTGGCTATATGTGCTCCAGTAGAAGTGCCTCCTGTGAATGAGACTAAATCTATATCATCACTAGATATAATACTATTGCCCGTGCTAGCTCCCAGTCCGTGTACTATATTTAGCACTCCTGCAGGCAGGCCTATTTCTTCACATATTTCAGATAGAAGATAAGCAGTCATAGGCGTAATTTCTGATGGTTTTGCTACTACGGTATTTCCTGCTGCTAGTGCCGGAGCTATTTTCCATGAGAAAAGATAAAGTGGAAGATTCCAAGGAGAAATACACGCTGCTACTCCTATCGGTTCACGAAGCGTATAGTTAATAACACCCTCGGCAGTATGGTGACTTTCAGAAGCGTAGTGTATCACAGCGGTAGCGTAAAATTTAAAATTATCTCTAGCTCGCGGTATATCTACAGAAGTGGCTAGCCATAGTGGCTTTCCATTGTCTATGCTTTCAGCTAGAGCAAGCTCATCTAATCTTGCTTCTATACCTGCAGATATTTTTTCTAACCATTTAGATCGCTCTGTATTTCGTAGTGCTGCCCAAGAGGGGAATGCTTCTCGAGCACTTTTTATCGCTTGACTTACATCGGCTTGATCAGAGTCTGGTATTAGTGAATATACTTCACCTTTTGCAGGATTATAGTTATCTATGTATTTGCCGCTTTTAGGTGGCTGTAATTTACCGTTGATGTAGTTAGCTATCTTTTGCATTGGACCTTTTGGCAAAAATAAACAAGCTGTGGTATAGAATTTTGTTTTGTAAGTAATACTTTTGCCTCTTAAATAGAACAATGTAAAAAATTGTTCAGAGTTTTTACACTATAAATATAACAACAACTACAACTTAGTATTTCCAGAATGAATTTATTTGTTTCCAACATTGACTACAAAATAACTGAGGATCAGCTGAAAGAACTTTTTGCTCAGTACGGAGAAGTTACATCGGTTATAATTTTGAAGGATATGGATGATCAGAAACCAAAAGGATATGGTTTTGTGATGATGAGTAGTAGCTATGAAGGCCAAAAGTGTGTTATGCGTTTAAATCATCGAAAGATAAATGACCGTGCATTGAGCGTAGAGGAAGCTCGTCCTAAGCCAGGTGAAGAGCCTGAGAAGAAGGAAAGAATACTCCGCCCACGAAGAAAGCGTACCTAAGAAGATTGATAAAACACAGATAATAAGCTAGTTGCAGTTTGTTATTTCATGCGATTTATCATTAGTCTTTCAGGTATATTTCCACTGTTATTCCAAGTGGAATTATGAGACAACAACTTAAGATTTTTTTAGCTAGCTATTACCAGAGGTTACCTCAGCCTGTAAAGGATTCGGTAATGAAAGTACATAAGCTTTGGAGGCGATTATGGTCCATTTCTTTTTTTAATAGAACAACTTTCAAAAGGTACAGTCTGTTAAAGAAAATAGGAAGTTTGAGCTATACATTTATGCTTTGTTTATTCTTGTTCTGGGCAAGTATCGAGGTTAATTTTCTTTGGCTGTATGGCTACATGCCAAGTATAGAAGATGTACGCAAACCACCTATCCCATTAGTGTCTGAAGTGTATAGTGCAGATGGAGTATTGATGGGTATGTACTATGTAGAGAAACGGAAGCCTGTAAATTTTGAAGAAATAGATTCTAATACCATAAATGCACTGATAGCTACAGAAGACATTAGGTTCTATGAGCATAGTGGCCTAGATATTTATGGCTTGGGGGGTGCAGTGGTTAGTACACTTCGAGGTAATACAAGAGGGGGAAGTACTATCACTAACCAACTAGCAAAAAACGTATACAAAACCCGTGGGCGAAAAGCCGGAGGTATCTTAGGATGGATCCCCCTAGTAGGCACACTCATGGCTAAGATTAAAGAATGGATTACGGCTTTTAAACTTGAATTCTTCTTTACTAAAAATGAAATATTAACTCATTATTTTAATACCGTAACCTTTGGTAATAACGCTTATGGTTTAAAAAGTGCCTCAGAATATTATTTTTCTAAAGAACCGACAGATCTGAAACCAGAAGAGTCTGCACTACTAGTAGGCATACTCAAGGGTACTTCTTATTATAGTCCTAAGACACAACCTGATAGAGCCTTGGCAAGACGAAATGTGGTGCTTATGCAAATGCTCAAATATGACTATCTGGATTCTGTAAGTGTACAAAAATTAGTTGCAAAACCTGTGAAACTAAAAATTACAGAGATAGTAAAAGATGAAGGTCTTGCTCCTTATTTCAGAATGACACTAGCCAAAGAATTAAAAGAATGGTGTGAGGATAATGATGTAAATCTTTATATGGATGGAATAAAGATTACCACAACTATAAATAGTCGAGCTCAGCGATACGCAGAACAATCTGTAAGCGAAGGGATGAGAAATATACAAGCGAGTTTTAAAGCTAGTTTAGGTGGCAAGCTATGGTATGATAAGCGGATAGCAGAGCAACGTAAATCTACAAACAAAGGAGAACTCACTCCTTTAGAAAGGGAATTGAAAAAGTTTGCTAAAGGCAGTATTAGATACAAAAATCATATAGCCGCAGGCAAAACAGATGCAGAAACTATGCAACTAATGAATATAAAATCACGTACGGAAATATTTGATGGAGGCAAACGAGTGAAAGTAAATATAACGCCTATGGACTCCATAAAATCTGATATGCAGCAGTTGCATTGCGGTCTGGTATCTATACGCCCACAGACCGGGGAAGTAGTGGCTTGGGTAGGAGGTAGTAATTGGAGGTTTTCTCAGTATGATCACGTTTGGCAATCTAGAAGACAACCAGGATCTGCTTTTAAACCTATGGTGTATGCCACTGCTTTAGAAGATGGGATGGATGCGTGTGCTACAATAGTAGATAAGCCACTAAGCTATAGTACTGTAATAGATGGTAAGCCAGGTGTTTGGGAACCTCAAAATGCGAATCTAGGCTTCACATATGCACCTATGATGCTACGGCGTGCCCTAGCTAAAAGCGTAAATACCATTGCTATACAACTAGCTGAAAAAGTAGGTCCTAGGAAAATAATAAAACTGGCCCATGAGATGGGAATCAATAGTGAGTTGCAAGAGAACTTAAGCGTAGCTTTAGGTACGTCTGAGGTGTCCCTATTTGAGCTAGTGCAGGCGTATGGGGTCTTTGTGAATGATGGGAAGCTTAAGAGGGTGAGGTGGCTCTCTACTATAGAAGATAGTGAAGGAAATATGCTGGAAGACTATAGAAAGAATGACGACGAAACTAGAGTAATGACAAGCTCAAATGCTTATACTATGGCTTATTTTCTAAGGGGTGGAGTAGAAGAAGCTGGAGGTACTTCACGCTCACTATATAACTATGGAGTGTGCGATAATAATGAGATAGGAGGAAAAACTGGAACGTCTAATGATTACGCAGATGGCTGGTATGTAAGTGTAATGCATGACCTTGTGACGGGTGCTTGGGTAGGTGGCAGAGATATGCGGATACATTTTGCAAATGCAAATGGACAAGGTGGCAGAACAGGATTACCCCTAGTAGCTCGCTATTTACAACTGGCCTTGAGCGATTCTAAATCTGGTATTACCAGAGGTAAATTTAAAAAGCCGGAGGACTACTCTGTAGATTTACTATGCTACTATGTTCCCTCTAAAATTATATTTTTAGACTCACTGTAAAATCCGCCAGACAGTGCTAATATAGATAAGATTGACATCGATTTTCACGATGAAGAAGAGACTATAGAAGAGGAAGAATAGTCTACGATAGTATTTTACCAATACACTCCCCGAAACCAACGCGTTTCCCGTCTTTTTCACAATAGGCTTGGATAGTTACGGTATCTCCATCTTCTAAGAAGGTACGTGTTTTTCCATTTTTTAATTCCATAGGCTGTTTTCCGCCTTGGCTTATCTCTATCATGCTGCCATAGCTATGCTGATCTCTGCCAGAGATAGTTCCACTAGCCATCGTGTCACCTACATTTACATTGCATCCATTTACGGTATGATGAGTAAGCTGCTGAGCCATATTCCAGTACATATACTTGAAGTTACTCTCGCTTATGA
>CAWVTM010000059.1:0-10970 GCA_963933305.1 uncultured bacterium | reverse complement strand
GGTGCCAATAGTCTTAACCTTCTACTTCTTCAAGAGTACGCACAGGAGTCTATACGTGGCGAGTCAGCACTCACTATGACTAAGGGAGAAAATGGCAAGACTAACGTCCAAAACGGACTAACCATGGACTACGTATTCTCGTATAGCATGGGCTGGTCAGACTACATGGCTACAATCATACCTAACTATAGCGGTGGGGACTCAGATAAGCTGGGGCTTTACTACGGAGATATAGGGTCCACTTCTGGGCCTAAGTACATTGGTGCATCTATATTTATACTTGCCTGTATCGGGCTAGTCCTGGTCCCCGGAATGAAAAAATGGTGGCTAATTAGTACTATACTTCTTACGATTATACTGTCTATGGGAGGAAATCATTTCACAGGAATAAATGAGTGGATGTATAACCACTTTCCTATGTATAACAAATTTAGAGCTCCGAGTATGATGATAGTGCTAATACAGCTAAGCGTAGGATTGCTTGCTATACTGGGATTAGAAAACTTCTTAGCGAACAGAGATAGGGTGAACTTCAAGCATTTAGCTATTGCAGGAGGATCTGGACTTGCACTTCTTCTCTTACTTACTATTTCTGGCACTGCGTTTAATGACTTCAACTCTACTCCCAAGCAAACATCTAATGGTCTCTATGACGCTGATGCACAATTCGCAATGAGACAGATACAGCAACAAGGTGGACAAGCTGACCCGCAAAATATTAATAGGTTCAAGGAGCAGCTCAGCGATATGCGTATCACTGAGATGAAAAAAGATGGTTATAGAAGCCTATTTTTTGCCATCACAGTGCTCACATTTATCTTCCTTATTTATAAAGAAAAAATACACGTAAAATACGCTCTGCTGGCTATTGGTCTATTAGTCACTGCAGATATGTGGTTTATAGGTAAAAGGTATTTAGACCACAATGACTTCAAAAGAAAACAAGCTACGAGTCAGCCCTTTCAACCATATGCAGCAGATTTAGCAATACAAAAAGACAAAAGCTACTATAGAGTCTTAGATCTTACTGAAAGTACTCTTAACAGTAATAGATGCGCTTATTTTCATAAATCTATAGGAGGTTACAGCGCAGCTAAAATCAGAAGATTTCAAGACTTGTGGGACTGGTATCTCACAGAGGATTTAGGCAAGGGGAATGTTCAAAACAATGCCATATTGAACATGCTTAATATGAAATACTTCATCTACCCAAATCAACAACAAAAAGGAGGTGCACCACAATACGCTATCAATAGAAATGCACTCGGGAATGCCTGGTTTCTGCGAGATATATCTTTTGTGAAAAACGCAGACAGTGCTTTGGTAGCTTTAGGCACGTTAGACACAAGGTATACTGGCATAGTAGAGAGTAAACTCAAGGAATTAGTAGGAAAAAGTAACACTACAGATAGTGCCGCTAAAGTAACCTTTGACAGATACCATCCAGAGAAGCTAGAGTATACGTCTACGTCTACACAGGCTGGCAACCTAGCCTTCTCAGAAGTGTTTTATGATAAAGGATGGAAGAGCTATATCGACAATAAAGAGGTGCCTCACTATCGCGTAAACTATGTACTTAGAGGATTAGCAGTACCTGCGGGCACACATAAAATTACGTTTAAATTTGAACCGGAGAAATATGCGCTCGGATCTGCTCTTGCTCTTGGATTTGGTTCTATAATTTATCTACTCATTGGCTTGTCTATATTTGTATGGATAAAAAAAGAACTAAGAGGAAATAATACAGCTAAATGAAACTCTCAGAAGTACATGGCCTAGCCAAGCAAAAAGAGCACCTTCTTAAAAGTATATCAACTAATAGACTGCCTCATGCTCAGCTTTTTTTAGGCCCAGCGGGAAGTGGTAAGCTGTCATTAGCACACGCCATAACACAGTACTTATACTGTGCAGATAGAACTACAACAGACTCCTGCGGCGAATGCAGCTCTTGTCGTAAGATTAGTAGCTATACGCATCCTGACGTACACTACTCTTTCCCCACAGTGACTAAAACCGTAGGTAAAAAACCGAAAAGTGATGACTTCATAGAAGAATGGCGTACTATGAATAAAAAAGATCACTACTTCAGCACCGCAGACTGGATAGGCACTATAGCAGATAATGAAAATAAAACTCCTAATATAACTCGGGAAGAGACGCATAGTATAATGTCTAAGTTAGCTCTAAAACCATACGAGGGTGAGGCTAAGACACTCATAATATGGATGCCAGAGTACTTGCAAAAAGAAAGTAATGCTCTACTTAAACTTATAGAAGAACCTGCTCAGAAGACCTACTTCATCCTAGTGGCAGAAAATTCTGATGAGCTACTAACCACCATCACCAGTAGAACACAACTACTAAAAGTGCCCGGTTATACGTACGCAGAGACACAAGATTTTCTTCAAAAAAAATACAACTTAGACCCTACCAAAGCTGAACAAATAAGCTATCTGGCAGAAGGAAACCTCAGAAGAGCTATGGAACTAGTAGAGAGTGTGGAAGATAACTACTCCGCTCTATTCAGAGACTGGATGCTAGCCTGTTTCTCTAACAACCTTAAAAAAGCTGGCGATTTATCTGACACTCTTAATAAACTAGGAAGAGTTCAGCTACAGATATTCCTTAAAAACGGACTTAATATCCTACGAGAAAGTCTACTTTATAAAATGATAGACAACTATCAGATTAAAGCAGAAAAAGATCAACAAGAGTTTATAAAAAAATTGAGTAAAACACTGAATGCTAGCTGCATAGAAAAGAGCTATGAACAGATAAATGAAGTTATTTATCACATTCAGCGAAATGCAAATGGACGATTAGCACTTTATAACCTTTCACTAAAACTACGGTATAACTTTATCCGTTAAACGTAAAAACATGACCACCCAAAACGTAGACAAAATTCTGGTACTTGCCCCACACACTGATGATGGCGAATTTGGCTGTGGAGCCAGTATAACGAAGTGGATAGAGGAAGGAAAAATCGTGTATTATGCTACTTTCTCTGCGTGTAAACAATCCGTGCTGCCTGAGTTTCCTGAGGACGTCCTCATTACCGAGGTGAAGGCTGCGACTGCTCTGCTTGGGATCTCTCCAGAAAACCTGATACTCTATGATTATGAAGTGCGTACTTTTAACTATCACAGACAAGAAATACTAGACGATCTCATAAAACTACGAGAAAAATTACAGCCAGACTTAGTCATCATGCCATCGCTGAATGATATACACCAAGACCATAAAACCATAGCAGAAGAAGGACTTCGAGCATTTAAGTTTTTCAGTATTCTCTGCTATGAGATGCCTTGGAATAATCTTGTATTTAATACTACGTGCTTTAACACATTAGAAAAAAAACACGTAGACAAGAAAGTAGCGGCACTAAAACTCTATAAGTCTCAAGCACACAGACCATATAGTAATCCAGCTTTTATAGAAGGACTTGCACTCAATAGAGGAATACAAATAAATGCTGAATTTGCAGAGGTGTTTGAAGTGCTGAGATGGAAAATTTAAGCTCCATATTAATAACTGGTGGTGGAGCACCTGGAGCACCTGGTATCATAAAAGCCATACAAGATGAAGCTCCTAAACTAAAAATTTACTCCTGTGACGTATTAGAACACACGGCTGGGAAAATATTGGCCAATGCCTATTTTACTGTACCAAATGGAGACAACCCAAAGTACGCAACTACGTTATTAAAAATCTGTATTGAAAAAAATATAGAACTTATTCTCCCTATTACTACCAAAGAACTCATCCCACTCTCTAAGGCAAAAGCCCTCTTTGCCCAAAATGGAATAACAGTCCTAGTAAGTGAACAAAAACACCTGACCATATCAAATAATAAGGGAATGCTGTATCAGCACTTATTAGAAAATAAAATCCCTGTCCCTACGTTTAAAATAGCAAAACATTATACGGAATTTTGCGAAGCAGAGAAAAGCTTAAACCTCTCTCCGTATATCGTAAAACCCTGTGTGAGCAATGGTAGCAGAGGATTTAGAATAATAGATGATGACGCTGATGAGCACGATTTACTCTTTAATCATAAGCCTAGTAGTACTTATCTTTCTTCCAAAAATCTGCACTCTACTTTAGCATCAAAGACCTTTCCGGAACTACTACTATCAGAATATCTACCTGGCACAGAGTACACTGTCGATTGCCTTATCTTAGACGGCAACATAAAATTTATACTCCCTCGAAGAAGAGATAAGATGAATAACGGTATCAGTATAGCAGGTGTAATAGAGTACAATAAAGAAATCATAGAATACTGCGAAGCTATACTCCAGTGCCTACATCTAGACGGGCCCATAGGTATTCAGGTTAAATACAGTAAGAATAACAGCCCACTTATAGTAGAAATAAACCCTAGAATACAAGGCACCACAGTAGCTTGTAAAGGAGCAGGAGTCAATATACCTTATCTCACTTTTATGAAAAGTGAGATAGATAATATGTCAAATTATAATGACTACCCTATAATCTGGGGGACCAAATTTATAAGACACTACTCCGAACTTTATTACTAATCTGACTTCGATTATTATTTGTCCTTTTTTTGATATATTTGACCGTTGCATGATAAAGCAGTTGTGCAATACTTGAGACTTTGATTTAATAAGCTCAAAATCAACTAAATAGAACAGCGAAGGGATATATAATATGGGATGCGGAAGTTGCGGAAATAATAATGGGAGCCACAGCCCTGGATGTGGAAATAATGGCGCTTGTAGTACAGGTAGTTGCAATAAATTAAATGTATATAACTGGCTCACCGATATGGTGTTACCTGAGGATTATAAACCATTCAATATAGTGGAGGTAAGATTCAAGGGAAGTAAAAAGCAGTTTTATAGAAATACAAATAATTTAGAACTATTCACGGGAGAAAAGGTGATCGTAGACTCTGATATAGGCTACGATGTAGGTGAAATATCACTGGCTGGAGAGCTAGTAAAACTTCACCTCAAAAAGTATGGAGTAGAAGAGGATAACTCAGAGATGAGAAATATTCGCTCTATCGCTTCAGAAGATCAAGTAAAAAAATACCAAGACTATAAAGACAAAGAACAAAAGACACTTGAAGAAGCTCGGACCATAGCTCTTCAGCTTCGCTTAAAAATGAAGATAAGCGATATAGAATTTCAAGGAGATGGCAAAAAAGTAACGTTTTATTACACCTCAGAGGGTAGAGTAGATTTCCGTGAACTCATACGTAGATATGCTTCTTCATTTAAAAGTAGAATACAGATGCTGCAAGTTAGTTACCGTGAGGAAGCATCAAGACTAGGAGGAATAGGATCCTGTGGAAGAGAACTCTGCTGCAGTACTTGGCTTACAGACTATAAAGTAGTAAGTATGGGAGCTGCCAAAACGCAAAACCTGTCCATCAATATGCTTAAACTAAGCGGTCAGTGTGGTAGACTTAAATGCTGCTTAAACTATGAGCTAGAGACCTATCACGAAGCGTTCAATCAATTCCCGAATGATAAAGTACTTCTAAAAACGGAATCTGGTGTGGCCAGTCTTCGCAAAATAGACATCCTTAAAGGTACCGCGTGGTATTGCTACGAGAAAAGCTTCGACTGGATACCGGTAGATGTAAAACGTGTAAACGAAATCATAGCTCTAAATAAAGAAGGCAAAACACCCATAACACTTAGTGATACAGCCCTAGGTGCAGAGATAGCATTCAAAACACTAGAATTTAAAGATGACCTACTCGGAGACACAGATCTAACCCGAATGGATGATAAAAATAAGAAATCTAGAGGCAAAGGAGGAAATAGTAGGAATAACAAAAGCGGAAACAGAAACTCAAATAGCAGGAATAACAGCCCTAGAAATGATCGTCCTAAAAGAGATGATACTAAAAAACTATCTGGCAACAAACCTAATGACGGGTCACGCTCTAAGCCTACAAATAAAAAGCCTAATCCGAATAGAAAGCCAAAAAGCGAAGGAAATCCACCTGAGAGTAAATCCGGCACTAGTAATAAGCCTGATAACAAAGAATAGTCATGCAAGAAAGGCACTCCAACAGACGACAATACTTCGATGAGCAAAGCCTCACTACTGCAAAGTATGTGATACCGTATCTAGCAGAGCTGAAGACTATGAGTGCAAATACTACCGTACTGGAAATAGGGTGTGGTGAAGCAGGAAACCTAAAGCCTTTTCTAGATATGGGCTGTAGATGTGTAGGTATAGATATCTCTAAGGGCAGAATAGAAAATGGCAAAAAATTCTTTGCCGGACATCCACATGAAGACAAGTTAGAGCTTATCACTGAAGATATATATGATACCGTATCTCCAGAAGAGTTTGATATTATCATCAGTAGAGATGTGATAGAGCACATCCCAAATCAGGAAGTTTTTATGAAGAGGTGCCGTGACTTTATGAAGCCGGATGGTCTTTACTTTATCGGATTCCCGCCGTGGCATAATCCTTTTGGTGGTCATCAGCAGCTTTTAGATAGTAAGCTATTCTCTAAGCTACCCTATTTTCACATCATACCACGTAGCGTGTATAAGGGGTTACTGAAAATGCTAGGGGAAAGCGATGCTAAAATAGTGGGCATGCTAGAAATCTACGATACGCGCATTACCATAGATAGGCTAAATCGCATCTTAAAGAAAAGCAACTACTCGGTACTTAAGAAAACCATGTGGCTCTTTAATCCAAACTATGAGACTAAGTTTGGGCTGAAGCCAAGAAAACAACTGGGAATACTCGCTGCTATACCTTTCGTACGCAACTTCTTCGTGACTGCTGCATACTATGTAGTAAGAGCAAATAAGTAGATTCTCTCATTATGAAGCTTAAAGTATTTTTGGTTATCTCATTAGTTACCGTCCTCTTTCGTTTTTTTTAGTGTAGCTAAACATTATGAATTTCCTGATTCACACGTATTTATTAAACATCGGCCTGTTTAGAAATTACACTTTTATTTTTCTATTGGAATGACTGATTTTACTTTAGCTGATTTAGATTCAACTAGACGAGAATAACAAGTCTATTCTAATAATTTTGTCAGCGAAAAAAGTTTGCGTCTGTAAAAGATTACTCCTCTAAATTTACTCGATTACGGATAGATCTAGCCAAGGTCATTTCGTCTGCATATTCTAGCTCACCACCTACGGCTATTCCTTTAGAGAGTGTACTTACTTTTAGGCCTATAGCTCTTAGTTTTTTGGCAATGTAATACTCCGTGGTGTCCCCTTCTAATGTAGAACTCAGTGCTAGTATAGCTTCTGTTATCTCCCCTTTTTCTACTCTAGAAAGCAACTCTGGTATCTTAATATCACTAGGTCCTATGCCGTCTACTGGAGATACTAGTCCGCCCAGTACGTGAAAAAGTCCATTGTACTGCCCGGTATTTTCTATAGCCAAAACATCTTGAAAATCCTTCACTACGCAGACTACACTTTGGTCTTTGGACGGCGAGTTACAGACATTACAGAGCTCTGCATCACTTATATTATAACACTGCTTACAAAACTTAATCTCCGTACGCATAGTGATCAGAGCTTGACTAAGCTCCACTGTATCCATCTCTTCTTTTTTTAATAAAAACAGGGCCATACGCAGTGCACTTTTTTTACCCACCCCAGGAAATCGAGAGAGTTGGTCAACAGCTTTATTGATAAGATTAGAGGATGTGCTCATATACTTAAGACAAATGTAATACAGATTAATGAGATGAGGTTCTTCATCAATTAATGCGTTAAAATTTTGAAAATTACGGTGAAAAACAAAGACATATTATCCGTCAAATCAAGGGCACAACAAATAGATATGGGAATATAACTACCACTATAATATGGGTCATTTTATGAGCTGTGTAAATACTGACACTCATAACACAACATAATTACGCTAGATGTGTTTAAATTGCACATTGATAAAGTAAAATATTGAATTTTTCAAAGGAAATATCCGTAACCACTGCACCAAGACACGAGTCCGATCACACTATACAAGGTGCTAGACACGTATTTAGTTATCATATAACCATCACTAATAATGGTATGGAAACTGTACAACTTCTTCACAGGCACTGGTACATTACTGACGGTATCTTCGGAGAGAGAGAAGTAGAAGGCGAAGGTGTCATAGGCGAGCAGCCTACCCTTGAAACTGGAGAATCTTTTAAATACACTTCTTGGTGTCCTGTATCTGAAGAGTACGGCAGTATGCGAGGATATTTCACATTTACAGAACTTCGAACTGGGAAAGTGGTATTTGCTGAGATAGAAACTTTCTTGCTGATGCCAGAAGAAGCACTTAATTAGGTGAATAGTAGCGAATATCCAACACCTATAATGCCTACTATCCAGCAGTAATATGCAAAGTATGACAACTTACTTTTCTTTACTATCTCTATCATCCACTTGCACGCAAAGTACCCAGCGACCAAAGCTGCTACAAAACCGGCTATTACCGTAGAGTCTACTATCAGAGCAGAAGCTTGCTCTGCTTCCGTCAAATCAAAATAGTCTTTAAATTCCTTTGCCATCGCTCCAAAGATGAGTGGCAACACCATCAGGAAACTAAATCGAGCGGCCTTTTCTCTATTAATACCGAGCATCACTGCGGTAGCTATAGTGCTTCCACTTCTGCTTATTCCTGGCATTATAGCTACGGCTTGTACTATACCGAGTACTAGTGCATTCTTATTTGTCACACTGCCTACAGGGCTCTTAGCTCTATCTGAGAAGTACAAAATAACGCCAGTAAGTAGTAGCATTATACTTACGAGTAATACATTACCATTGTAGAAAGTATCTATCTGATCTTTTAATAAGACTCCCACTATCGCCGCAGGAACCATGGAAATAATAACCATAAGAGCAAACTTGGTTTCCTCGTTCCATCTGAACTCAGACAGCCCTTTGAATACCTGAATAATATCTTTCCAAAAAACAATGATAGTGCTAAGTGCTGTAGCAAAATGAAGCACTATGGTAAAAAGAAGTCCAGCCTCCTTTTCTTCTATACCGAAGATGGCCTTGCCTAACTCTATATGACCACTGCTACTAACCGGCAAAAACTCGGTAAGTCCCTGAATAATACCAAGAACGATAGACTCTATGAGCGTCATTATGCACTTTTAGACTTCTTCATAATAGCAACAATCTGAATCAGAAATCCTGCAATAACTACTATAGGTGCTAAGGTCGTCTTTCTAAAATCATAAATATCTTCTTTACCATACATGAGTATGAAACCCAATATTATCACTACTAGCCCAACGATCATAAGCATATAGTTTTGTTTTCCAAACATGAAAGTAGAGTTAGCGGTAACAGAACTCTCAGTAGTAACTTTTTTAGATTTAGCCATTTTAGGTATATAATTTGTCAGTATGTGTCAGTAAATATTTTTTAGTGGCAAGATGAGTAGCTACTAAAATAACTACTGCTCCCCCTATAAGTAGCAAAGATAACATCAAAATGTATGCATACCAGTTTCCACTAAAATGTCCTCCTATTGCACTCATATTCAAATCCATAGAAACATTGAGCAAAGCAAATATTAGCCAAATAAATCCAATCAATAGCACTACTCCTGCTCCAAAACTCGTAAGAATCCACGCTATGGCTCTTTTTCTATAGGGTTTAAGCACAAAGCGTTCTGATGCTCCTATTAATTGCTGATTTTTAATAATAAATCTATCCGCATAAGTCAGCATACGTATAGTATTGGATATAAATACCACTGCTATGACGACCAGAAGTAGGCTTAAGCAAATAAGCCACATACATATCATTCTTCTATTTCTATCTATTTGTTTAAATACGTTTTGCGGATAACTCACCTTTAAAACACCCGATGAACTCCGCAACTCTCTGTCCAGCTGCATCAGACTAGACTCATCTGCATACTCACTCTTCAGTGACATCTCCAGACTAGCTGGTAGTGGATTCTCACCTAATATATATACAAAGTCCTCTCCTATTTCATTTTTGAAATTAAAAATAGCATCTTCACTACTTATGTATCTGCCACTAGCTACATAAGGGAGCTTCAGTATACTGTCTCCCAACAGTTTAGACTCTGCATCAGTAAGCTCATTTTGAAAGAAAACTGTAATCTCTGAGCTGTTCTTAAAATGGTCATTGAGCTGACTGGCATTGATACTAATAACCCCCAGTAATCCAAGCAGAAACATTACAAGCGAAAGTGACACCACTACCGTATATCCTTTGGGTCTATTCTCGCTCATTGATAGGTCAAATGTATGGGTTAACACTTGCTCAAACATGAAGAAGATCTCCACCAAACAACACACATGTCACAACCTTAGAACAAGATAACGCTCTACTATTTATAAAGACTGAATACAGTTTTATTCATCTTTTTCATTTCTATCTCGTAAATTTAAAATGAAAAAAAAATCGTTGCTTTGCCCTTTCCTAAAAAAACAATGAGTACCTACAATTTTCAAGCTATAGAAACCAAGTGGCAAGCAGAATGGTCTGCAAAGCAGATTTATAAAACTACCATAGATCACAGTAGACCAAAATTCTATGCTTTAGATATGTTTCCATACCCTAGTGGAGCTGGACTTCACGTAGGTCATCCCCTCGGATATATAGCCAGTGATATCGTATCCCGCTATAAGCGACTCAATGGATTTAATGTGCTTCACCCGATGGGATTTGATGCCTTTGGGCTACCCGCAGAGCAATATGCTATACAGACTGGGCAGCATCCTGCAGTAACTACAGAAGAAAACCTAGCTCGCTACAAAGAGCAACTTAATCGAATAGGCTTCTGCTATGACTGGGATCGTGAATTACGCACTACGGACCCAAAATACTATAAATGGACGCAGTGGATATTTATCCAACTGTTTGAGTCTTGGTATAATGCCACTACTGACAAAGCTGAGAGTATAGATGCACTTATCACCATTTTCGAAAATGAAGGAAATGTAAACATAACGC
>CAWVTM010000058.1:0-11025 GCA_963933305.1 uncultured bacterium | reverse complement strand
ATGTCTCTGCCAGTCCGCACTAAAAGCAGTTACTTTAGCTACTACATTGGTATATCTTATCTCATTAAATCTAGAAGTCTGCTTTATTCTCACTTCGTACTTATCTCCTACGTCTTTAGCGTAGAGTATCTCAAAGTGTGGGAAGCCCGCTTCTTTTATCCATTGATTAAAAAATCCAGAAAGGCTTAGTGCAGTAAAGAGCTGGAAGTGCTGACGCATATCCTCTGTAGTCACATCTTTAAATTTATACTCTTGCTGAAAGCTGGCACACGCGGCAAAAAATGAGGTATCTCCCATCATACCTCTCAGAGTATGCACCATATCTGCA
Source organism: uncultured bacterium (assembly GCA_963933305.1). GTDB lineage: Bacteria > Bacteroidota > Bacteroidia > NS11-12g > UBA9320 > UBA9320. The sequence continues at coordinate 10,697 of CAWVTM010000058.1, read as the reverse complement.
CCTTTATTGTACACGTGTCTGCCATACGTATTGGCATGACCTATCCCACTCACCGGCAGCACGTCTCCGTCTTGCACATGTGCAAACTGGAGTACTGCACGGTGATTATCTTCTATATCTTCATCATATCGCTCACGTCCGTAGACGGCCTCTAGGAAGATCCTCTCAGAGTAAGAGGCCCATCCTTCATTGAGCCACATGTCTTCTTGTGTTTTGCAGGTGATGGTATTTCCCCACCAATGGTGAGCTAGTTCGTGTGCGTAGAGTGTTTCAGAGCTTTTATCTCCAGCAGATATAGCGTAGCGAGGATAAGCTATATTCGTAGCGTGTTCCATAGCTCCAGAGTTAAAGGGAACCGTATTAAATCCTATTCTATCAAAGGAATGTTTGCCATATACTTCTTCAAATCTGCGTATACATGTCGGTAGATTTACAAAGCTTTTACGCAAATTAGCAGTATCAACTGCTAGCGAAGTGAGTAGCACAGGAATGCCATCCACATTCATAGTCACTTCTTCATAATTAGCTATGGCCACAGAAGCCAAGTACGTAGGGATAGGATCATCCATCGTCCAGCGAAAAGTTTGAGTCTGATCTCCATTATCCACTACATCCGTAAGATATCCATTGGCATAAGCACGCTTACCCGAATCTACAGTGACATTAGTATAGTAGCGTGCTCTATCCGTGAAGTTATCAAAACACGGGAACCATGCTCTACCAAAATTGTGCGGATCTGCAGCAAAACCTACTCCGAGGTTAAAGGCATACTCACCCGTGAAATAAAAGCCTCCCCACTGAGCATCTGATTTAGGATTACCGGCATAAGACACCGCTACATTAAAAGTATCACCTACAGCAAGTATGGGAAGAGCCACAATAAGTCTAGGTGAATTATAATCGAAAGACACTGCACTACCATTTACAGAAACAGTAGTCACGGGTATATCCAGTAGGTCCAGAGACATACTAGTACTCTCTTGAAGAAGCACTATAGCTATCACTGCAGTAGCATCTATAGCTTTCTGAGACTGATAATTTAGAAAGGCTGCATTGATCTCATAGCTCTGTACATCAAAGGTATCTGAGCGTGGATCCAGCGTATTAGCCTGAGCTAGCTGCTCCTGCACACGCATATGCTGACAAAATCGCTGTGCAGCAATCTTAAAGGTACCACATACCATCAATGAAAATATAACGACTAATCTACTGTTCATTTATTAATACTTTTGTACGAATATAAAGGGATTACCAAAGATGACTACATATAGCAACTTTCTGACCATTAGTTTACTTTTTTTATTAGCACTCACGTCCTCAGCACAGACTAACTCAGAGAATAGATCTGTACGGGGATACGCTACTGTAGATAAAGTAGCAACAAGTATTTCTCTTCATTGGGATGCTTCTGCAACTAATGTCACGGCTTACAATATTTACAGAAGGACTTTAGGCGCTACTAGTTGGGATGCTGTTTTAGTCAACCTTGGCCCTGCTGACAGTACATACACCGATGCTGATGTGACTACCACGGGAGTATATGAGTACAGCATAGAGAAGGTTACGGACGTTATAGATCCATTTCGCAGTGGTGAAGCTAAAGTCAAGGGATACAGCTACATAGCAGCCTCCATAGAGAAGCCTGCTACACATAGTAGAGGAGTCTTCTTAGTACTGATAGCTAAAAATATAAAAGACAGCCTAGCAACAAGTATTGATATCCTAAAGCAGGACCTTATTGCCGATGGATGGGAAGTATATTCAGAAGTAGTAGGTCCTATGGCTGGAGTTCAAGATGTAAAAGCCTTGATAGATGCTAGAAAAAGAGAAAGAGGATGTGATGCGGTATTTCTATTAGGACATATTCCTGTGCCTTACTCTGGACTTTACTGTGCAGAAGGCAGCTATGCGACGCCTCCTGATGGACATGCTGCTTCTGATCCTAAACCTCACTGTGGAGCCTGGCCAGCAGATGTATATTATGGAGTAATAGATGGAACTTGGACAGATACAGATTCAACTACACTAGCATTCAGGTCGGAAAATAACAACTTAATAGGCGACGGTAAATTTGATAATGTACGAATACCGGGTACTGTAGATATACGCGTAGGTAGAGCAGACTTTAGCAGAATGCCACTTTTTGACGGTAGTGAAATAGAACTTACAAAGCAGTACTTAGATAAGGTACATACTTATAAAACAGGTAGTACTCCTACGGTAAAAAAAGGGGTGATAGAAAACAATTTTGCAGCTTTTGATGAAGGATTTAGCTCAGCAGCTCTGAGAGACTTCACTGCTATATGTGGTAAGGATGCCATAGTGGAGGATGATGTACTAGAGGCTTCTGAGACTACGGACTACCTGCTCAGCTATAGCTGTGGTGCAGGATCATTTACGAATTGTAATGGATTTGGAACTTCCGCTGACTTTAAAACTAAAAATGCAGGAGCATTTCTTCATGTATTCGGGAGTTATTTTGGAGATTGGGATATAGAAAATAATCTGATGCGTGCTTCTCTGTGTTCTAAAAAAATGGGCTTAGCAGCACTGTGGAGCGGAAGACCGAAATGGGTGACTCATACACTCGCTCTTGGAGAAACGTATGGAGATATCGCCTTACGTACACAAAACAACTGGCAAGACTACGATGCTAATTTTTACCAGAATGGAACGCACAGTACATTGCTAGGTGACCCAAGTTTAAGACATGACATGATGCTCCCAGCTGAAGATATCAGCCTAGCGGCTAACTTTGATAGATCAATAACTAATCTAGAATGGAACGCCAGTAGTGAAGCAGACATAGATGGGTACTACATATACCGCAGTCATAAGGGACACAGAGGCTTCATTCCATTAAATTCCAATCCTATAACAGCACTCACATATATAGACAGTATGCCTTTTGATGGCACTAACTTCTATATGGTGCGTACCGCTAAAGTGACAGTAACTGGAAGTGGCAACTATGAGAATTTAAGTCTTGGAATAGTAGGAGAAATCAACTCTATGAAGGGACAGATGCTGGATGTACCACACATAGCAAATATTCATTTACGTGTATATCCTACCGTGACTACAAGTGCTCTCACCATAGAAAAATCTACTATTCAATTCGTAGAATATAGTATAATCAATACATTGGGTGCTAACGTGATGCAAGGCAATGTATCTGGACACAAGCAAAATATCAATGTAAGTGAACTACAACAGGGTATTTACTACATTACAATATCAGGCAATACTTCTACTTTCATAAAACACTAGCGGCTAAAGAAGTAGGCATTAGCCTGCTGAAAGAACGCTTTCTCATACTGAGGACCACACGGTTTAGTCACGTATTTACTGTACCCTATATCATACTGCTGTGTGCAGCTAGCGCCCACATAGGTGAGTCCATTGAAGTAAGAATAAAAAGCGAATCCTCGTGGCTCGAGTAGCGTGTTTATCCCTAATCTTTTAGTCCCATTAGCTAAGTAGTCTACCGTATTAGCTATGTCTAACTGACTCACTATATCTGTAACTACAGTATCTCTTTTCACTAGACCCCCGGTGATAGCCATAGGTATCCTGAAATTACGGGAAGCATACAGCGGAGGATTATCTGGCCGAATAGTACCGTGGTCTGCGGTGATGATCACCACTGTATTGTTCCACTTTTCACTCGCCTTTAATCTACGCATCATCACACCAAGACAACTATCTGTGTATGCTATGCTATTCAAGTACTTATCATCCAGCTTAGCATAGGGCACATCAAAAGGCTCATGACTACTCAGCGAAAAAAGCATAGAAAATTGTGGCTTGCTTTCAGCCAAAAATGCGTCGGTAAATTCTTCAAAGACTATCTCGTCATGTGCTCCCCACGCATTTGCCACTTGAGTATCAAAATCACTCTCAGACCTCGTCTCATCTGCTGAGCTAAACAGGACTTTAATATTTGCAAATTCTAAGTCTCCACCATAGTAGAACCTCGTATAGTAATCCTCATCAAAGAACCTGAATACATTAGGGATTTGTGTTAATTTCTCCGGAAAATTAGTCAGCGTCTGTCTAGCTCCACTGGGCACTCCTTGGGTGAGAGCCAGCAGTCCTTTATCAGATCTGAAGCTGGCTGCATACGCACTGTCAAAACGAATTCCCTCAGCCATGATAGCGTCTAGCTGAGGAGTGGCAGCATATTGATCACCACTGAGCGAACCTACTACCTTAGCACTGAAGCTCTCCAATACGAGTAGTACTATGTTGGGCTTCTCAGTCTTACTTATTAGTGAGGTATAGTCGGCCGTATTAGAAGGTAACTGTGCTACTATCACGTCTGCTTCTTCGCTTGACATAAAGGACAATGCAGCGTGCTTATCTCGCTCCAACTCTGTACTTAAAAAACTCCATACGGCATTAGCAGCCGCATTATTATACAGCGGATTTACGCTAAAGTAAGCACTGGAAATATTGATAGGAACTTTACCTACTCCGCTGCGTATGAATAACACAGAAATCAATAGAAATATCGGTATAAATGACAATCTAACGCGATGTGGTAACCGCAGAAAATTGATTCCCTTTTTCCAAAACCAATAGGTAGTTAGAGTCAAAAACGCGATAGCCAAGATATATGTCTTCACCTCTATGGATGCAAAACCAGCATTCTCTTTTCCTACGAACTGGAGAAAGCCAAGATTGGTCTTCTGCCCCCAGTAGTAATAAAAGAATGGATCTACTGCTAAAATAAGTACCACAAACACCCAAACTACTCGCGAGTAGGTGCGGTTAATCTTACGCATAAGACTGGGAAACCATTTATGAAAAACACAAAATAACAGCGGAAGGACCGTTACATAACCTACCATAGATAGATCTAAACGCAATCCATGATACCATACCTTAAAAATAGCCAATACATCCGTAAGACGTTCAGCATTAGTAGCTAAAAAAAAGAGCTTAGCAATTGCATATACCGCTATCCAAAAAAAAGTGACACGAAAAAAGTACGCTATAGTTCTCATAAAAATCTGATTAAGTCTATTTCCTCTGGCAAAGGGGTTTTATCCAGTATATAATCTACCATTTCCGTAGTGAGTAGCGGTGCCATAGAAACAGCTTTACTCCCCATTCCATTTACTATATACATATTCTCTACAGATGAGTGTGCTCCCATTATAGGCTTACGGTCTTCACTGGCAGGTCGCACACCACAGAGATGTTTTAAAACCTTATACGGCTTATTTACTACTTTGTCTAGCTTAGATAAAAGATCTTCTCTCATCATGTCTGTGGTGTTTAAGCTACTATCATTTTGCTGATAAGTAGATCCTATCCGCCACTTATTTTCGCCGATGGGCTGCACGTATACAGAGCCTAGGTAAATAAACTCGTCTGAGATACCTTCAGCTTCTATCTCTAGTAACTCACCTTTGGTAGGTGTTACGGGTAAATTATTGAAGTACGGATTTTCACTCACTTTATATCCTTCTGCAAAAACAATATGTTGGTAGGACGTTGATTTATACGTTTGGGATACTGTATCCAAGTATGTATGGTCAAAATCTTCAAAACGAGTAGTAAGTCTCGCAGTGCACGCTTCTAAAAATGCGGTGGTATCCATACTCCCTCCTTGCTCTACTCTAAGTACCCCAAAGTGAGTATTTAGACCTGCTAACTCTCTATTCTCAAATGAGCAGAACCCTTTATACTTATCTTGATGAGCCTTACTTAGCCATATGTTTTGCTCACCTGCACTTGCTATAATGCGAAGCATTACCTTAGGACTAAAAAAAGAAGCATCTAATCTATTTTCTAAATCTGCATAATAGTCTGCTAGCGGAGTAAAAAACTCTTGAGCCCTCCATCCTATGGTAAAGTATTTACCTACTACAGGATTAGCTAATCCCGCGGCTACTTGCGTACAGTGATTACCCTTAGGGCTGTCATACACAAGTGTACTAAGTCCTCTACTCTCCATCTCTAGCTGTATAAGCCTTCCGCTAATACCGCCTCCTATTATGAGACAGTCTATACTTTCGTGCATCCGCAGCAAAGATAGTCTGCTAAATATTTATGTTATTTGCAGAATGAAAAAAATAGTTTTGTTTATAGCTGTTTTGTCATTAGGCATCACTGCGTGCAAAGATGACATAAATCTACCTGAGTACGATGGGTATGTAGACGGTGACTCTCCTATGATAGAGGCCGTAAGCCCTGCAAAGGATACTACTTTGGATGCTGCTGAAGTGGTGAACTTCGTGATACGCATAACAGATGACTACGAGATAGCTAAAGTAAACGTACGCCTAATCCCTGAGGACTTGTCTCTCACCGGTTTTGATGAGGAGGTAGAAATAAGTGACAGTCTCTATACCTATACTAAAAATTTCACCTTACCTACTACAGATAGTATGAAGTATGAAGTAAATGTAAGAGCAGAAGATTTAGTAGGCAATAGCCTAAATGAAGTGTACTTCTTCACTGCTAAGTAGGTTAAATGCAGAGCCGTATACTCTTATTTTTCCTGGCTCTTGTATCACTAGGCAGTTCACAGGCCCAGTTACTAGATACCTCAGAGATTCACAAGTATAAGTCCGTAGACGTTCAGTTTGTACAGGCTAATGATCTAATGCTCCTTGAGGATGATTCTGCCGCTTTGGATACTGCACTAAGTCACTTTTACTCGTACTACCCTGCCTATGATACGGATTTCCCATTCATAGACTTAGGGCTAGAGGCTACTCCAATGCTGGCACTGAGTGGAAATCAGCATCGCTCTGCGGAGCTTAGTTTAGGACCTAACCCTATGCAAAACTACTTCTACACGGACGATATCAAAATATACAAAACAAAGCGACCATTTACCAGATTAAACTATCACCAAGGAGCTAATGAGATGATAAATGTAGGAGTGATACACGCCCAACAGATATCTGAACGACTTACTTTTGGTCTAGACTATAGACGTATTAAAAACCAAAATATCTACTACAGTAATTTACAAAATCTTCAAACCGTAAGACTAGGTAACCTCTTTAACAATTCATTTTACACCTCCTACTACTCTCCTACTCGTAAGTACGAGATGGTAGCTTCTTATCTCTGGAATAAAAGCACCCATACTGAAACTGGAGGAATGGTATCTGACTCTCTTTTCTCATCACTAAATGCAAGAAATAAAGAAAACAATAATCCAGCTAACTATATAAGTGCACGTACTATTATAGCTCAAAATAAATTTCAACTCACGCAGTACTTTAGGCCAGGTGGTAAGTCTACCGATACCACTACGGACATGAGCCTAGGTCAATTCACTAATCAGTTTTACCTTACTAACTCTATGAATAATAGACGAGTAGAATTTATAGACAATACTCCTGACAGTGCGAACTACGGCAAAGATTTAGTCGCTTTTAGTGATTCCTTCTATCATAGGTCACTACTGAGTGAGGCAGGATATATGTTCAGAGTTAAGCCGTTTTCACTCACCGCAGGTATACAGCACGTCTATCACAAGATCTACTTAAACGGCACGAACAACACCTTAAATAACATTCATCTCACTGCCCAAACCAAATTAAGCTATAAGGGATTCGCTATAGATGGCAAGGGTAAACTAGGTATACTAGGCTATAACCTAGGAGACTATAGGCTAGATGCTAAAGCAAGTATACGTGTAAAAGAATTTAATTTCTCTGCTAATCTCATTTCCCAACTTGTAGAACCGAGTCTTTTAGAACAAAACCTATACTCTGCTGCCACCATCTGGGTCAATGGTTTTAAGAAAATAAGTATCAATAGCTTAAGTGGAAATCTAGCCTATAAACGAGGGACTCACCAAGTCACTGTAGATGCCAAAATAGAAAATATCAATGGTCTTATTTATTATTCCGAAAACAGGTCTGAGCAGTTTGATAAAAACATAGCTCTCATACAGTCTAAGATTAAGTACGGCTTTCAGAACAAATATCTGGGAGGTTCTGCTATGTTTATGGCTCAAAACAGCTCTAACTTAACTATCCTGCCACTTCCTTCACTAGCAGGGAGTGCAGATATCTTTGGTAAATTTAAATTATTTAAGAAAAACCTAAGAGTACAAATAGGTGCTCGCACATTTTGGTTTAGTGATTTTAGCAGCCCAGTATACACTCCCTACACACGGGCTTGGCACTTATCTCCTGATGGAGCTAACTTTAGCTATACTCCTCCTATTAATCTATATGTAAATGGAAGAGTAAAAAGCTTTTGTTTCGGAGTAGAATTCTTTCATACCCAGCAGGGTTTTATGGGAAACGACTATTTCAGCTCTCCGGGATACCCACTAATGCCTAGGTCACTTAGGCTAAATATGAGATGGGATCTCTCTAATTAAATCTGCTTTAGGGTATAAATTTCTACCCGCTTATTTTGATCTTCTTGCTCTTTACTTGCTGGATAGTTAAACTTCATTCGCGTATTACTCATTCCTTTATAGGTAAGTCTCTCTTGAGATACGCCGCTCACTACCAGGTAATCATTGATAGCTTTAGCACGTTTAAAGCTAAGCTCCATATTATACCGATGCTGTACGCTGTTCATCGGTCTACTTAGAGGATAATTCATGTGACCTTGTATTTCGATATACGCTTTTTTACTACGTTGTAATATGGCGAGCAGTTTATGTAGTTCTGGGGTGCTTTCGGGACGCATCTCATCACTATCCGTGTAGAAGTATATATTCTGAAAGGTAAACTTACCCGTGATGATCACTTTTGGAAGTGCTAATATATATACTAACGTATCTACTGGCTTGTCTATATCTCCTGAAGGTACAGTGAAGTAAGTACTCAGATAATTAGGTAATGAGGCCATCACTTCTAGTTCCTCTCCAAGCATGTTATAAGCAGGGGATGTCCCAGACCTTCCAGTTGTACTAAATTTCATTTCCTTATCCTTGTAATCAAAACCTAGACTAGCATTAATTGGCTTCCTAGTTTTCTTATCTATAGTCTTTATGACTATCCACTTAGGAGGATTTAGGCTAGATTTAATATCAGTTTCATACACGAAGAAAATCTTTACTCGTCTGTTGGCTTCATGCTTCTCAGAGACAATCTGAGATTCACCAAAACTTTCCATTTTAATAAATCTAGAAGGTACACCCATTTGCTCGAGTACCGCTGCAGCTTGGAGTGCTCTTTTATTAGCCAGTATAGCGTTGTATTCGTTTGTAGCAAAGCTGTCCGTATGACCTTCTACATAAATCTCTTTAATATTAGTACCGCCTATTTTTAGAATTTCAGACGTTAGTTGAGATTGTTGCTGGGCATCTATATGATAGCTATCTGTGTCAAAATAAATATAAAATTCTTCAGAAGTAAGAGAATACATCTGTGCAAACACAGTTTGACTGACTAGTAGTAAGGAGAAAATAACTATCTGTTTGCGGCGAATCAAGGATTTAGTAAAATAATTTATACGAAGTTAAAAGTAAAACACAAAAAAAGTCCCAATCATATAGATCGGGACTTGAATTTCAAAGATAAAATACTAAACTACTACTTATGATGAAAATTATTAACCATGTGTATCCTCGGATACACTATATACTAAGCTAATCTCATGCCAAACAAATAACCATTAGTAATCAGCACTTTACACATAAAATCTATCAGTAACCGTCCCTAATCGGGACGATTACGTTTCGTTTTTAGAAATTTTCAAGTTTAGACGGCTAACACACTTTTTATATTTATTATATGCTACACCTAAGTTAAAAGACCATAATTCAGTGTAACAAAACATCGAACCATTGAAAAAACATACCATTATTAAGGTATAAAAGTAAACTGTACCTAGACCTGTATAGCTTTAGCTACGATACTCTATTAAGCAATAAAATAAGAAAAAGATCAGACTCCCAAATAGAGACAAGCCCTATACCACTACGTTCCACTCAGGTCTGCCTGTGTTTTTAAGGAACTTATGTGCATCTAGAGACTCACTTATAGCCTTTACTTTAGGAAAATCCGCAGAGTTGACTTCATACATCGTGACATCTATCGTCACATTTTGTATATAAGTGATAGCAGCAGCTGTACCTGTGGCAAACATACATTGTACGTTACCTGACTTCAAGTCATTTTCAAAACGCTCTGCAGTAATAAATTCTTCGCGAGTCGTAAGTCCTGCCGATTCGGCTAATTTCAATACAGTATCTCTAGTGATTCCCTTTAGTATACTATCGTGCATAGCCGGTGTATAGAGTACATCATTCATAACATAAAAGAAATTTGCACTACCTAGTTCTTCCAAAGCGAACTCATTAGTAATATCCGTCCAAAGTACCTGATCATAACCCATATTTTTCGCTTCTTCCGATGGATAAAATGATGCCGCATAATTTCCTGCTGCTTTAGCGTAACCTACTCCGCCTTTAGCTGCTCTTCTGTACTTTTTCTCGAGCAATATACTCAAGGACTTATTATAGTAAAAACCAACTGGACAGGCAATAGCCATAAACTTATATCCCTTACTAGCTATTGCTCTAAGTGTACTATCTGAACTGATCATAAAAGGTCTGATATACATAGACCCCTGATCTTCCCTTGGTATCCAATCTTTTTGCATAGTTACAAACTCAGATAAATGACCCACCATAGCTTCTATATCTATCTGTGGCATCATCATACGCACTGCACTCTTATTTAGTCTACTTAGGTTATCTCTTA
>CAWVTM010000057.1:0-11097 GCA_963933305.1 uncultured bacterium | reverse complement strand
TAATCGACCAATCCCTCAGACCAACCTTACTGGCCATCATCTCTTTGTACTTTATAGTATAGCTTAGTTGAGACGCTTCTAAAATCTCCTGAAGTGGAGCTACTTCTTCTATGAGTGGGTACATCGCATTGGCCAATTGGGTTAGGTTCCAAAGAGCCATATTAGCCTGATTACCGAATCGATATCTCCTATGCTGAACATCTGTAGTATTGGGAGTCCACTGCAGGTCATAGTCTTCTAACCAGCCATACGGTCCATAGTCTATAGTAAGCCCTAAGATGGACATGTTATCAGTATTCATGACTCCGTGTACGAAACCCACACGCTGCCAATGAACGACCATATCCATTGTTCTATTGACTACTTCTTTGAGAAAAAGCAAATAGGTTTCTTTCCCTGGCTCGCCTAGCTCTGGATAATGCTGTTTTATAGTATAATCCAAAAGCTTTTTAAGGTTTTTGATGTCTCCTCTGGCAGCAAATAACTGGAAACTACCAAAGCGGATAAAACTAGGTGCTGTGCGACACACTACCGCTCCTATTTCATCTTTGGGATTTCCGTTGTACAATATGTCGCGGGTCACTAAATCTCCCGTTTTCACTAAAGATAATGCTCGCGTAGTAGGCACTCCTAAATTATACATCGCCTCACTACACAGATACTCTCTTATAGAAGACCGAAGTACGGCTAGTCCGTCAGAACCTCTGGAGTAGGGAGTTGGCCCTGCTCCTTTAAGTTGCAGTTTCCAATTGGAACCATTCGCATCTATTTCTGCTATATTGATTGCTCTACCATCGCCTAATTGCCCAGCCCAGTTACCAAACTGATGTCCACCATAGCACATGGCATACGATTTAAACCCGTTAAACTTCACTGCTCCACTCATTACATTTATGAAGTCTTCTTCATTTTCTATACCCAGACCTAGCTCTTGTAAAAGCTGAGAAGAAAAGTGAACTAGTTCCGGATTTTGGGGCTTTTTAGTTTCAGCATACGAAAAACAAGCTTCATACACCTGTCGTGAGAAATTCTCTTCTTCACGGTCTGCTGGTAGTTCTTTAGAAAAGTGTGTTTTAATGTCTCTAGTAAGTATATCTTTCATCTATTCTTTCTCTATTTTATCATTCTATTTACTTGTACTCTGCCCTAATAAACTGGTATTTTTAAGTACTAATTAATATCGGTACAATGATACGGGAGAGGTTTTACTCCAGAGCTATAATGAGCCTGACAATTCTCTTAACTGCTTAAACTCTCAACTATCTAGCATCTCCTGAAAAACCCCAGAGACACGTTACCATAAAGGCATATTCGACTTTCAAAAGTGTTCAATTTCAGAATAACTGCTACTTCTGTTTACCGCTTACACTTTACTGTAAACTATATGAAGAAGAAACTGATGGCCTATCTAATTCACAATGACGAAACTACACCAGCTGTTCTAATACCAATTTAGTTTTTAAGTGTCGTATACATAAATTCAGTTTATCGAAGGTTTGTAAAGGCGAAAATCATTGCATAGCCTTCCGCGTGTCGCCATAGCTTTAGCGGAGGCACAAGCTATGGTATTCCTCCATAGGCGGACACGTATTTTTTAACGAATAGAAATCGAGTGAAAAACGATTTATATGCGGCAATTGAAAGCTATTTTGATATAAGTGGGAGAATTAGAATAAATAAGCAGTTCTATGAAGTTACTTCATATACTGGCCCTACACATACTTCCAAAGGCTGTTTAGAATTAAGAGTATTAACCCTAATCAGTCCTGCGTTTTCGTCTTTTTCTGATGTACCTGACAAAGAGCAGGACTAGAAGCGGTATCGGCATTATACCCTGAAACTGATACCAAATAGCACTTGACGCGGAGCCATATACCTAGCAGGATTATTAGGTGGTGTGCCACTCTCTTCAGGTCCCAAGTACCTATCATCTCGCTGATCGTTAGGTAAATCATCACCTTGTTCCCAGCCTCTACCGGTTACAGGATTGACTATCTGGGCATTCTTATTATTAAATAAATTTCGTGCTTCTAAGCTTATTGTGATTCCCTTTCTGTTTTTATTGGCAAAGGTCTTACTGATTTTAATATCTCCATTGATCCATGGAGTAGCTCTTTCTTCTAAATAATTATTTAGATCAGACACATACTCTGGTCTACCTAGTGCATTATAACTCTCTAATATCTGAGGCGTATATCTAAGTCCACTCTGGTAAGATGAGCTAAAATAAACCTGTAAACCTTTCATCCAGTTTCCATAAATTTTCATAGCAGTATCGGGAGCAAATACTACCCCTAGATTAATATTCCACGGTCTGTCCCACGCTAGATAATTTTCTGAAGCCAGTGGAACTTCGCCATTTTGCTCTATCTGCAAACTACTTTCTCTAGCACTATTACTCTTACCTTTAGCAAGTTGGTATGCTACATTAGTAAATATTCTTAGGTAGGAGGTCATTCTCCAGATCACATTCACTTCAGCACCTTGCACTTTAGCATAATCTTGGTTAATGTACATAGTCTTACTTACTGGTCTTCCTGTCTGATCATCCACTATCACTCTGCGACTAACTATATAGTCAAACCTATTATTATTATACGCTGCTAGTGTTAGTCCGATACTCTTTTTTATTTGTGCCTTGAAGCCTACTTCATAACTTACATTGACTTCAGGATTCAGGTCAGGATTTCCGAGAAAAGAAAGAAAACTTCTATCCTGATATTCCGGGTCTAATCCTGCGTATACAAAGCGTGGATGTGGTAGCCTCATGCTATGACTATAATTGAAATACAGCACATTATTACTGGTCACAGGGAAGGATACGTTTATCTTAGGAAGCATTCTAGCCTTGTATCTCAGCCCCATTACCTTGACCGTATTTTTCACATAGTCCTCTCTTACTTGGTCTATAACTGGTGCATTGGGATTAGCTATCGCATCATCTGCAAACTTACCAGGTGCCCAGTAGTTAAAACGCATACCTAGACTTGCTATGATGCCCTTATAAGTGATCTTATCACTAAAATACAATCCACCATTATTCGGCTTTACTCTCCATATGTCATTACTGCTACCTATGCTGATACTGGCAGTACTACTGCTGTCATTTATCTTGATAGGGGCACCTACCCACGGACGCGTTACGTCTACCCATTGATATTCATTTAACTTTTGCTCCCAGCCAAAACTGATTTTGTGTGTTTCATTCTTTGGATAGTACCTGAAGGCTGCCTTAATGGTATACTCCCTAGCAGAGTGGTCATGCCACGTAGAGCTGATTCCTCCGTTATTGATTAGTCCCGGGCCAGGAAGCACAAACTGTATGAGACGTCCTGGGTTAAAGATCTCTATGGGATCTGTCACTATACTTTCTTCATCATATACTTGGTCTACACTCCCTGTTCTGAAAGGTCTTCCATTAGCATCTGCTCGAAGGTTAGTGAATAACCTACCAAGAGATAGTGTACCTACCAATCTCTCACTAAGCGTCCTGCGTATATTTAAAGCAGTAAGATTAGAATGATGTGTGTACGTGGTCGCATTATCTAGATTTAAGCTTCTATCAAACTGAAACCCAGGTGCTAGAATAGCATCAAAACCTACTATTTGCAAACTTCTAGTATTCTGATTTACACTAAGACTGTGCTGATTCGTTATCGAAATTTTTGTCTTTGAGTTTAACTCATGACTTAGCTTAAAGGTATGTGTAAACTGATTAGTCTGACGTGGAGCCCACATACTGTCATTATCTGAAAACAGTGAACTGTGCAGCTGATTAGCTGTAGCTCCAAAATAGTCATCTGTAAGATTAAGCGTAACATTATTAAAGAAATAAAATTTACGATCTTTTATTTTTATCTTGCCACCTACAGATAGTTCACCTATGTCCGTATTCCATCCAGAACTAGGATTCCCACCGAAATTATCTCTCTGCCAACTTCCTGCTATCTCAAATTTTTCGGAACCTTCTTTTATAGTAGTACTAATGACACCAGCAGTACCTCCATCATGTTCAGCACCTGCACCACCTGTTATAAGCTCTAGTTCTCCTATACTACCACTGGACACCTGCACCCCGAAGCCCGTGCCTGCTAGTGGGTCTTGAGCACTGATATTATCTATATTAAAAGAGGTCTCATACACTCTAGCTCCGCGTATCTGAATGCCGTCAGGAGTTTTAGATACCCCGGCTTGTATAGCTATCACTTCCTGTACATCTCGTACATTCATGTCCGCTATATCTTTTTTGTCTAGCGTGATGCTACTCTTAGCATCATCCAGCTCTATCACCCTCTTCTTACCTACTACTTTTACCGTTTCAAAAGTATTGGCCTGAGAAGTCATTTTCACATTTAATACTGTAGGCTTATTCCCTTTGATGTCAATATCATTATATAGCTTCTGCTGATAGCCTATGAATGAAATATTTACGGTATACGTTCCTGGCTTTATATTCTCAATGATAAACCTTCCATCAGGCTCAGAAATCGTAGCTCCGTAGGTACCGACTATGCGTACATACGCTCCTACTAATTTCTCCCCACTTTCCTCATCACTTAGTACACCCTCTAGTGTACCTAGCTGAGCAAAGCTCACTAATGCTAAAAAAAGAGTTAATATACTACCAGTTAAACGCTTCATTCAGTACTTTATTTATTACTTGATTTTGGTTTGATTTAAGCTTATCGAGCTTATGTAGCTCAATAGTGAAAAGTATTAGGTTCACATTGCCTGCACTATTTTTTCTTCTAATGGCTATCGTATTAGGACCTTGCCATCCGCCACTAGGAGTGAGTTCTGCGGTATAAAATACCTCTGCATCTACCGCTGGATAAAATGGATCAGCAGCCAATAGGAAGTTAGCAGGCTGTAAATCTGGATAATCCATATCACCACTCCTAGCAAAGCTATCATTTGTAAAAAATGCTTGTCCCTTAGCTCTACTCAAACTGTCTATAGACAATACTCCTCCTATAATGCTAAGATCTACACCCGTAGCAAATGCTGTAGAAATAAGCACTTTCTTATCACTATCTATGAGTGCTTGTATAATAGGTGCCGCAAAATCTAAAAGAGTGCCGTCTGCACCTGTAAGCGGATTAGTCAAATTAGCTTCATCAGAATGAAAAAAGACTTTATCATAATTAAGAGCAAGTAGCTTAAAGCTAGGCTCCCAAAAACGCGGCTGATTTAAACTACCATTACCTGCGTAGTCTATAAAATCTGCTGAGGCATAATTATCATTGACCAGGGTCTCGTACTCAGAGGTGATAGACGCATTGTGTCCACCTACTACGAGTAGATCTGATGTCTGGCTGTGCACAAAAATAGTAGCTGCACTGTCTACCTTACTCTCAGCGTTTGCTATATCACTCACTTTAAGCTGGATTATATTATCTCCATTATTCACAAAACCATCTATGAGCACCGCTGGCTGGCCTGCTAGACCATAGTATACTCCTGCTTCTCCAGCTCCTACTTTAGTAGGGTTACTCGGCATCACAGAGAGTAGCTTTTGATTGAGATCTATTTCTTTCCACTCGCCGTCATTAGCACGGATATATCCTTTTTTTAAAGTGCCTATTCCGTCAGGATCTTCTACTGAGTATCTAAAGGTGATTACAAGATTCGTAGTATCTATAGGAAGACTCTCTTCATCTATAGTTACCGAGGGAGGCGAGTTTTTTAGCGGAACTAGTAGATATGCGGGACTAGGATCTACCACGCCTTCATCATCTATAGCTCTGACATAAAAATCAATGTCTGTAGAGTCTTCATTCGGATCTATTTCAAATAAAAAGACACTATCCTGAGTCTGTGTGCGAGTCCACTCACCTTCATTCACCTTAAACTCGTAGTAAGCCACATATCCGTCTATATCTGTACCAAACCAACTAAGGCTTACCGTACTATTCAGACGCGCATTACCTATGAGATTAATCTCCTCTATGCTCAGTTTAGTATCAGGAGCTACATTAGGTAGTTCCTCTCCTGTTTTACACGAAAAGATAAAAACAAAAAGACCGAGCACTAGCGTGCTCAATCTTATGTTCTGATATTTCAAGAAACTCCTATCCATTAAAGTTTCACAAACTTCGCAGAAGCTCTACGTCCTTCTTTGCTTGTAAATTCTATGATATAAATACCATTAGTTAATGCACTTACATCTACTGTAGTACTTGCTAGTAAAACAGATTCAGCTACTAGTCTACCTTCTAAGCTTCGTACTCTTAACGTACCCTGAGCATTATTCTCTATAGTTACATTGATCACAGAAGTAGCTGGATTAGGATAAAAACTCATACCTAACTCCTTAAAACGCTGTACAGACACTATCTCTGGATAATCTGTAGAATCTAGCTCCACACTAAAACCTACTAGATCGTCATTATTCCTTGGCTTAAGAGCGTACTGATTAAATCCATAATATATCACTCCTATGATGGCATCCATATCCATATCTTTAGTAGCCTCTACTACTGGCACTTCCATAAGACCATCTATTAGTGCGAATGTGTCGTGTGCAACAACTGAAACCCATAGAGATGAGTTGTTATTCCCATTTTTTACTCCCGACTGTACTTTAGTACTATTAGCGAAAGAAGCATTTACATCATCAGCTACGGTCCACTCACCAAATGGATTTAATCTTGGGTTCGATATTTTTACCTTACCACCCGTATTAACCATTTTCACTAGCATACTCTCGTATTTTTCTAAACCTCTATTTAGTCTTCCTACACTATCACTCACTTCTACTTCTACAGGTATAATGTCTGCAGTGTTCCCTGTTTTGATAACGGATGATACTACTAGCTGAGTGAATCCAAATGACTCTTCTACTATACCCGTAACTTCCACTTCTTGACTTCTCCATAAGCTCAATAAATCTGCACTACCTGTAAGCTTAATGCCACCCCACTCTGTAGCATCTTTATCTTGCATATAGATATCTTCTAAGTCATACGGTTTTGCACTAGCGGTTATATAACCTTTTACGGTAACTTCTTGGTCTCTATATGGACTAGCATCAGATGTAGGATCTAAAACATACTGTAGATCTACTATAGTCAGTCCATTATCTCTTACCGTATAAAACGATGTAGCACCAGTTGCACTAGACGCTGTAAACGGTGCATAGCTTGAATTGCCATCATTATCTGTAGCCTTAATGTAGTATTTTACGATAGTACCATCTGTGTGTGCAGGGATACTTCCTTCGAACTCATCTGTAGTTCCTGACTTAAGCGTAAAAGCTACTTCTGTAAATGCTGTATTGGCCGCATTTACATCTGTAGTATAGTATAGTTTTTGGTCATCCACAGTACCGTTGAAATCTATAATTTTAGCTGCAATAGATATTACATCCGCACTAGCTGGAACTAGAGGAGTTCTAGTCACCTCGGTGATACTAGGAGGCGTATCGCCTACCTTGTAGTGACTCGCTAGAAATGGATTCAATTCGTATCCTCTACCTGAAGGATTACCAGAACAACCATTTTCAGAATGAAGTACAATACCTGAAAGTGACTCATACTTGGTACCCACTATCGGTGCTGAGAATTCTCCATCCGTCTGAGGACTGCTAGGATTTACTAATGGTCTTGTGGCCAACTTCTGTACTACAAATCTATCAGATACATTTATTAAGTTTCCGTTTTGGTCAGAGACGTCAAAACTGACTCTGTTTCCACTAAAGATACTTACAGCTACTACCGTCACATTTTTAAATGACACATAAGAGCCTTCCCACTCCTCACCACTTTCATACTTATTTGTACGTGTGTTATCATTTAACAAGCCCATATCTATAGTATCTGCAGCCGGTGCTGTATTGGTAGCAATTACAGTCACAGAAGAATTATCAGACGGAAACAACTGCGTCTCTCCTTGATAATTACCTACAGTACCCGTTATTTTCACTACCATACCTGCTACTAGATTATCTAGCGTAGATACTGGCTGATTATTACCATCACCGTCTTCATACACACCGTGTACCTGCATACCTGCAAAAGCACCCATCACTCCGCCAGCAGCTGTATCTAGGATATGGACTCCCGGTCTATATCCACCATTCACAGATCCTGAGGCAACTTCTGTAAGTCCACCATTATGCATGACTAAACCCACAGTGGTCACTAACTGACCGTCATAGGCACTTAAGTCCTTACAATCTGCCAAGTCAGTGGCACTTACAAACTGGATCTCCGATACGGATACTGCTGTCTGTGCTTGAGTAAAAAGGATAGAAAATAATCCTAAAGTTAAAACTAGTACTTGTTTTTTCATTTTGTGTTTGTTTTTAAAATCTTTATTTGATGATGGCAAACTTGCTTTTATACAGTTTGCCTGTGTCTAAGTCTTTTACGGTAAATATATACACTCCTCTAGCGAGTATCTGAGTATTTTCTGTAAGTAAATCCCAAGCATGCTCCCCTCCACTAAATACATTTTCGGAAGCATCCTCTGCACCGAAGGTCTGACTCCAGCGAATATCACTGCCATCATACTGTCCGTTATGAGTAATTTGATCTAAAAAGTCTCCAGCAACTGTGAACACTGTGATCTCACAATTCGCCGGTAGATTAGCAAAATAAAGTTTGCGACTCTGCTCCTGAAAGGTACTCGTACCTTCCCAGCTAGCTCCGGCATAGTAGGGGTTAGGATATGCAAATGGCTTGTTTTCAGACAGATTTTCATTCACGGGTTTACCCGCAAATGCTCTAAAATTATTAGCCAAAATACTGCTCTCTAAGCTCTCTAAATTACTCTCTTCATTCCCCCGATCAAAAGCAGTGACCGATATGGCATACTGCCACCCATTGAGTACATTATCTATAGTGAACTTATAGGTATACTCCGTCTCATCTCCGTCAAAACGAATGGGGTCCGTCAGTCTCACAGGTGCAAAACCCGTCTCGTAATTGAAGCCATTATCTTTGATATCATATTCTGCTATTTTAACCAAATCACGCTGAAGGTTAGGTACTTTTGTAACATCAAAACCAAGTTTAGTCATATAGAGTCTATATCCTTCAAAATCTTTAAGTTGACTGATAGGATCTATACTTTCTTCTGCATTATCAGCCCAATATATCTCTATCTTATTTTCTGAAGTCAGCACCTTAGTCTGAGGTATCTCTGGTGGTGCTGGCAGAATAAAACGCGTAATAACTCCGTCTCCATCTAAGTCTTCTCCTTGATCTAAGGTTCCGTTAAAATTAACGTCCTCACCTTTATACGCCGTCTGAGCCCAGTTTGCATTCGCTAAGAATATGCTCTGCTGAATTTTGTTATTATCACTGTTTGGATTCCCGTCTTCTTTTTTTCTACCAAAAATAAATGCATAGCTGACTTTTATTTTGTCTCCTGGCTGCACATCGTTAAATGGCCCTACAGAAACTAAATCAGAGCGATTACCTGGTTCATTTATTTGAGATTGGTAACTTCTCGTACCGCAGCTAGCATTGGTAGTATTATCTGCATTCCAGCACGGATGATCATTCAGACCGGTGGTCATTTTCTGGTAACGCGTATTATCATTTGTTGGTTGGAAATAGATAGGATCCGAGGTGCTATTAAACTGCCAAGAATTATAGTGAGTATTAAAACGAGCATTAGCCTCTGGATGCTGGAACCCATTTTTATCTTCTGCTCCTAAAAACTTTTGTCCTACGTAGCTATCTGTAAAACCTACATCTCCTGAGTTATCATAACAGTACGCCAAATTTAGACTGTCAAAGTAACCGTTAGCTCCTTTATTATAAAAAGCTGCACCTCCGCTGCCTGCGGGAGTCACATTTATATTACGGACCACGGTATTGGCCCAAAGTCCGAAAAAAGCACTATCAATGGTGTTAGGTCCTATGTTTTCTATCTCAAAATCTAGAATCACAAAGAAGTCACTGAAACTGTAGTTCCAATTATAGGTACGCGAATTCACCTTAACATACAGTGGAGTGAGGTGTCCACCAATCTGTGTCTGTGTGCCTGGTACAAAGATGTTACTATCCGAATACTGAGCTACAAAATCTTGATGTGAAATAGCATTAGGATTATAAAAAGGACTATTGCGAAGTGAAGACTGCTCCGTAAGCAAATTACCTTCTTCTGCATAAAACTCAAAACCAGCTGAACCCGTACTGTAGCCTTGAGGAGCGTCCACAGATGCTGTACTTACAGCTACATTACTCCCATTTATGAGTCCACCAAACCAGATACCACTTTCGAAAACGTGCTCTATTCCACTACCTGCTGGATACTCACCACTGGGATTACCGCTTCCGTCTCGGTATCCTCTAAAGGCATTTCCATAGGTGCCAGAATTGGACACATTTAATCTTACATTAGAGGAGTTAGTGGTTTTCTCATTGAAAGTTTGTGCTGACGCACAAAAACCCATTACCAGGAAAGTCGCAAATACTATATACTTCATGAGCTTATACTGGTTGCAAATATACTGTGCCTTATGCGGTCTAATGTTAATTGAACTTAAAATTTAGGCTTAGGCTTAGTCACAAATACAGACTTGATATAATTAGGCTCATAATAAGCAAGATCTACCACCTCTTTTTTTGCCCATTTAATGAGAGCCTCCGCTAGCAAATTATTGGCATAAATACCTGAAAATCTATGATATAAAACATTTTTTGGAGGGAATTCATCCATCCACTTAGCGGCACCAGATCCACAAGCTATCGTTTTCCCATGCACGTAATCCACAGCCAGTTGTTCATCTATTGTGACAAACTGCTCATCTACTAAGGCGTTTAACTTTTTATCAAAAACTCCAAGATACGCATCCATCCTGCGGGCATCTATAAGTGTAATGAGCCTATCTGCCTCTGGATACTTCCTCAGTGCTTCTGCCGCCTGAGCGTATAATGTAGAACAAGCTATAAGTGGCAAATCCGCTCCAAAACAGAGCCCCTTCGCTAAACTACAGCCTATGCGAAGTCCGGTATAAGAGCCTGGACCACCACCTATGACTAACGCATCAAGTTCATTTATCTGATAACCAGACTTCTTCAGTACTTCATCCACATAGCTGGCTAAGTAGGTAGAGTGCGAATTTTTTTCTTGTATGGATTTTTC
>CAWVTM010000056.1:0-11342 GCA_963933305.1 uncultured bacterium | reverse complement strand
GTAGCAGGCACTAAGAAGTCACTGCTAAGGCCTGAGGAGGGATTTACTAAATCTACAGTGTAGTCTTCAGTTTCACCCCATGTATAGGTTCCACAAACCGAAGGGTTTCCACTTTCTTGTAATACTACTCGTAGTCTAGTAGACCCACTGCACACCCCAGAAGGTACTGTAAAAGTGATTGTGTTAATATGATTATTCACACCAAAGTTAGAGATAGAGATAGCACCTAGTTGTTCAGAGGCCTCAAACACTTCATTTCCGTTAAAATCTATCCAAGCTGTTGAGTGTTTCCGGTAATGAGTGGTGCGACACGTACCATGGTAAATATTAATGGTATAAGTACTTCCAGCAGTAAGCTCTGCAGCAGCAACAGATGTATTATCGGTATATGTAGCACATATTGTCGAAGAATTTTCGTCTATAGTGGTGGTGTTACCTGCCAAAATAACTCTATCAATTTTTGAGTCAGCCGTAGAAGTGGCTGAAGAGTTACAATACTGGGCATTAGCAAACCCAAAAAGTGCTATCAAAGCACTAGAGAGTAAGCTTCTAAATAAGTAATTGTGTTTTTTCATTTTTTTTGTTCTTTGTTAATTGGACACGAATTTCAACAAAGGTTGCATAAATCCAAGTTCTTTTTTAAAAAAGTTTAAAATTGTGTTAATGTTAAGGTAATATTCCAACTTGCCACTTTATCTGAAAAATGACTTACGAAGAAGTATATAAAAAACTCAATGTTAACCAGAAGAAAGCAGTAGACACCATAGACGGTAGTGTCATGGTGGTAGCTGGTCCTGGTACAGGCAAGACTCAGGTGCTAGGTGCTAGAGTAGCTAGCATACTGAAAAATACCGACGCTATGGCGGAGAACATTATTTGTCTTACGTTTACGGAAGCAGCTACTACAGCCCTGAGGCAGCGTATCTATCAGTTCATAGGCTCGGAATCTTATAAGGTGAACATTTACACCTACCATGGATTCTGTAATATGGTGATTCAGGAAAACAAAGATCTCTTTGGTATACAAGACTTGGATCCGGTTTCTGAACTTGAGACACTAGAAATAATGCGGGAGATTATAGATAAACTACCCAATAATAGTTTGTTAAAAAGATTTGTAGGTGATGTGTATTACGATGCTAAGAATCTGAATAAACTTTTCGGATTACTAAAGAAAGACAATCTTAACCCTAGCGATATAAAAGTAAAAGTAGATTCTGCTAAGAAGGAAATACTAGATGACCCCTCGTTTTATTATACTCGAAAGTATGGTAAATATGTGAAAGGGGATTTGAAAGAAAATAAGTACAATGAAGCAAAAGACTCTTTGAAAAAACTGGAGGAGGCTTGCAGCTTATTGGATAAGTATAACCAACTGCTTAACCAAAGGAAACGATACGACTTTAACGATATGCTTGCTTGGGTATTAGAAAAACTGACTACCAATGACGAGCTTTTACTTAAGTATCAGGAGCAGTATCAGTACTTTTTAGTGGATGAATATCAGGATACTAATGGAATTCAAAATGATTTATTATATAAACTGATCAGTTATTGGGATAATCCCAATGTATTTGTAGTAGGTGATGATGACCAGAGTATTTATAAGTTTCAAGGAGCTAACGTAGAAAATATTTATCAGTTCTACACGCACTATAAGGAGCATATCAAACTGGTGATATTAGACCAGAACTATAGATCTAGCCAAAATATATTAGACGGTAGTAATCATATCATAAAGCACAATAATGAGAGGCTAGTAGGCAAGGTCCCCAACCTAAATAAGGATATAGTAGCAGCGAATAATGATGTTGCCGGCATCGTAAAAGCACTTAAGGTAGTGGAGTATCCGAATACTTTCCAAGAGATAGTGAGTATCACCTCTAAATTAAAAGCATTACGAGCGAGTGGAGTATCACTGAGTGAAGTAGGCATAATGTATCGGAATCACTCTCAAAGTGAGGAACTCATTAAATTCTTAGAAAGCGAGGGTATAAGTTATAATGTGGCGAAGACGCAAAATGTGTTAGACATACCTATAGTACATCAGCTGAATAATATGCTCACCTATTTTATGCTAGAAAGTAATAAGTTAGATAGCGGACAGCATTTACTCTTTGAGATATTGCATTACCACACATTTACGCATATCACTGCATATGATATTGCTCGATTGAGCAGCCTGTTCTCTAAAGATTGGGACAATGGATGGCGGGTACAATTAAATGCTGCTGCTAGTGATTTAGGGATAAAAAAGGAAGCTTGTATCGAGTTAAGAGTATTTACAGAAGACGTAGAGTTTTGGTTAAAAGAAATGCACAATATAACTCTGCAAACACTCGTAGAGCGAATTATGTCTAAGATGAAATTTATATCTCGAGCACTAGCTAGTAGTGATGCTACTTTTCAAATTCAGTGCTTAAAAACCTATTATAACTTTCTGAAAGAAGAGACAAGCAGAAACCCGTATCTATCCCTAAAAGACTTCTTAAATAAACTGGACCTTCTACAAGCAAATAACCTAGGGTTAAAGTTGAATAAAATAATACACGGAATAGACGGCGTAAATTTGATGACTGTTCATGGATCTAAAGGTTTAGAGTTTGACTATGTATTTGTATTGGGCTGCACTGAAAATAAGTGGGAAAAGGATAAAACCGCATTGCCATTTAAACTCAACATGCTACTTCCTGGAGAACCTGCTAAGGCACTAGAAGAAGAATCTAGGAGACTTTTTTATGTGTCACTCACCCGTGCACGTAGACACATAGAGATAAGCTATGCTCTTAAAAATGAGAAAGAAAAAGACCTGATAAAAAGCCTTTTTGTGGTCGAGCTAGAAGAAAGTAACGCTGCTGATTTTCAAAAAGAAGAGGCGTCTGAAGGGGACCTGTTAAGGTTCTTTGACTTTATGATGGCAAGTAATAATGACGGCTATACCAAACTGGTACAACAAGACTTTGTGAAAAAAGAAGTAGAAAATTTCAGGCTTAGTGCTACTAATCTGAATAGCTACTTAAAGTGTCCTGTAGCTTTCTTTTATCAAAACATTATCAGAGTGCCTTCAGCTAAGGGAGAGAGCATGACTTTTGGTACGGCTATCCATTATGCATTAGACGGACTTTTTAAGGAGCTTGCTAATTTGAAGGATGACGAAGAGGCTAAGAGTCTCGTCACTCGGAAGTTTACCTCTGCTATGTTGAGCAGCAAGGAGGCTTTTACCAAGGAAGGGTTAGAGAGAAGGCTTTATTACGGTGAAGAAGTGTTAAATAAGTACTATGACGAGTATGCAGAAACGTGGAAAGAGCAAGGGGAAATAAAAACAGAACTCTACTTGAAAAACTGCGAAATAGATGGGGTTCCTATCCGTGGGCAAATTGACAAGGTCGTTATTAATGATAAGTATGTGCACGTAGTAGACTTCAAGACGGGACAGTTTAAATACGGTAAGAGTAAGGTAAAGCCACCTTTGGTTTTAGAAGACAACTCTGATGAGCTAAATTTTGAGAAGCGGTATGGGGGTGATTATTGGAGACAGATACTATTTTATAAGGCACTCATAGAAAGTGATAACACTCAAAATTTAAGAGTACTATCAGGTGAAATAGACTTTATAGAGCCAGATGGTGAAAACCACCAGAAAGTAAAAATCATGGTAAATGATGACGAGTATGTATTTGTAAAAGAACAGATTAAGTCTGTTTTTGCAAAAATACAGAACTTGGAGTTTGAGGAGGGATGCGAAAAAGACGACTGTCAATGGTGTACATTTAATAAGCACTACAATGAGCAAGCTCATTATGCGGGAGATCTCCTATTGCACAATGAATCAGACGAAATAGACGAATGATGACATAGCGGGGTTGATGACTACCAAAACATTCACTACTTTTGAAGCGTTATAAATAACATGGAATTAACAGAAACAATAACCGTATATTCAGAGAAGACACCTAATCCAGAGTCTATGAAATTCGTGGCGAACAAAATGATTCTGCCAAACGATAGTATAGATTTTAGATCTAATGAGGGTCTAGAGACTTGTCCTATGGCGCAAGAGCTTTTCGGGTATGACTTCGTAAAAGGAGTTTTCATAATGAACAACTTCGTATCTGTGACTAAAAAAGCAGATTATGAGTGGTTTGATATCATACCTCAGCTTAAGAAATTTGTGCAAGAATACTTAGAAGCGGAGAAACCGATAGTAGTTATTAAAGAGATACTTACTGATGAGGAAGAGTCCGAAGTAGTAACTAAAATAAAACAACTTCTAGAGGACCACGTAAGACCAGCTGTAGAGATGGATGGTGGAGCTATAGATTTTAAGAGTTTTGAAGCAGGGATAGTTACTGTGACTATGAAAGGGTCATGCAGTGGATGTCCTAGTAGTACACTTACACTTAAGGCGGGAATAGAAAATTTATTAAAACGAATGATACCTGAGGTGGAAGCAGTAGAAGCTGAAGCCGCTTAAAATTATAGAATAGTATGAATAGAAAAATTACCTTATTACTTGGAGCCCTAGCGATAGTTAGTTCTTCTTTTGCTCAGATTTCCTTTGATGTTAAAAATGAAAGCACGTGGTCTTCTGCTGAAGAGTTTGATTATAATTTGACATCTTATCTGACTAATAATGCTACAAATGAAGCTGATACGGCTTTTGAATGGACTGTGGCAGAGTTAGAGATGGAGGTGTCCTGGGATGTTACGGTATGCAGTGGCTTATTGTGTATTCCAAACCCTACAGGTTTATATGATTTTAATCTTGGCATAGGAGAAAAAGAAGTTTTTAAATTAGGCTTTTCATTTTTTGATGCGATAGGTAATGGCACTGCACTTGTAGTCGCACGTTCTAAAATGGATAACAGTATTCTAGACTCATTTCGTTTGTCAATCAGAGCAGGAAGCCCTGTATCTGTAGAAAACAATGCTAACAAATCGGCTTTTAGTGTATACCCTAATCCAGCTAAAGATAAAGTTACTGTCTCTTTTGCTAGCGGCGGTACACGGCTAGTGAGGATTTACGATATTTTAGGTAGTTTAAAGAAGAGTCAATTAATCACCTCTGGGAGTACCATAAATGTGAGCGACCTAACAAAGGGAGTTTATATTATGAAAATAGAAGGGGATAAAACGTATTCTAAAATGATTCAGAAGCAGTAAACTTGACTATATAAAATAAAAAAGGGGATATCAACATTGATATCCCCTTTTTTTATGGGTAAGAAGGTGAACTTAATTAGTCATTGATATTAAAGGTTTCCATAAACTTGGTGGTGAAATTACCAGCTCTAAAATCTGGATCACGCATTAGCTTGAGGTGAAGAGGAATAGTCGTTTTTATTCCTTCTATGGTAAACTCAGATAGAGCTCGCTCCATCTTCAGTATGCACTCATCTCTAGTCTGGGCTGATACTATAAGCTTAGCTATAAGAGAGTCGTAATGCGGAGGGATAGTGTAACCAGCGTAAATGTGTGAATCTATACGTACTCCGTGTCCGCCTGGCTTGTGTAACACTGTTATCTTCCCCGGACTTGGTCTATAGTCGTTAAACGGATCTTCTGCATTTATTCTACATTCGATGGAGTGTTTCTGTGGCAGATAGTTCTGTCCGCTTATAGGATGTCCGGCAGCTAATTTTATTTGTTCTTTAACAAGATCAAAATTGATAATTTCTTCGGTTACAGGATGTTCTACTTGTATACGCACATTCATTTCCATAAAGAAGAATTGTTTGTGTTTATCTACTAGAAATTCAACTGTTCCTACTCCTTCATACTTAATGGCTTCTCCGGCTTTTATAGCAGCCTCACCCATACGAGTTCTTAGATCGTCGTCAGCAAAGGGAGAGGGAGCTTCTTCCAGAAGTTTTTGATGCCTACGTTGTATTGAGCAGTCTCTCTCAGAAAGGTGACATACTTTACCGTATTGATCTCCAGCTATCTGAATCTCTATATGTCTAGGCTCTTCTACGAATTTTTCCAAGTACATCGCATCATTACCAAAAGCAGCTTTTGACTCGGTGCGTGCACTGTTCCAGTTATCTTCGAAATCGCCTTCGTTCCAGATGAGACGCATTCCTCGTCCACCGCCGCCAGCAGTAGCTTTTAGCATAACAGGGTAACCTACTTTTCTAGCTACCTTCTTCGCATCTTTTAGGTCTTTTAAGAGTCCTTCAGACCCAGGCACACAAGGCACACCCGCGGCGATCATAGTGGCTTTGGCATTGGATTTATCACCCATACCTTCTATCATTTCTGGGCTAGCACCTATGAATTTAATACCGTGGTCTCTACACATTTCAGAGAATTGTGCATTTTCAGACAAGAAGCCGTAACCTGGATGTATAGCGTCTGCATTTGTAATTTCTGCAGCAGCTATTATATTAGGCATACTTAAGTAAGATAGAGTACTAGATGGAGGCCCTATGCAAACAGCTTCATCGGCAAATTTTACATGAAGACTGTCTCGGTCGGCGGTAGAGTAAACTGCTACAGTGGAGATGCCCATCTCTTTACACGTTCTAATTACGCGGAGGGCTATTTCACCCCTATTCGCGATTAGTATTTTTTTAAACATTGACACTTTCGAGTTAGACAGGTTCAACTAAGAAAAGTGGCTGATCATACTCTACAGGTTGAGAGTCGTCTATCAGTACCTTAACAATTTTCCCACTTACTTCTGACTCTATCTCGTTAAAGAGCTTCATAGCTTCTATAATGCAGATAACTTGGCCTTTCTCTACCACATCTCCCACTTCTACAAAAGAAGGCTTGTCTGGAGATGCCTTTCGATAGAATGTGCCTATCATCGGTGATTTTATTTCTTCAGTATTAGAAGCTATTTCCGGAGCAGCAGGGCTGGTCGGAGTATTATCTGATACTGATGGTGCAGATTGTTCTACATAAGCTTGAGGAGATGCTACTGAAACAGTTTTTGTGCTTACATTGGCATTTCTTCTGATTTTTATTTTAAAATCTTTTTGCTCTATAGCTACTTCATCTACTTTAGATGTAGATATAAATTTGATTAATGTTTGAATTTCTTTTAAGTTCATGGCTTATAATCTATTTAACGAAAATAGTGTTTTATGTTAGTTATTAAGAATTGTATGCCCATTTGACATATACGGAGCCCCAAGTGAAACCACCTCCGAAAGCGGCTAGCACTATGTTATCTCCTTTTTTAAATTTTTTCTCGAAATCAGCGAATAATAATGGGATCGTACCAGCTGTAGTATTGCCGTACTTCTCAATATTAATAAGTACTTTTTCATCATCTAACTCCATTCGTTTTGCAGTAGCATCTATGATACGAAGATTAGCTTGATGGGCACAAAGGAAATCTACGTCCTTGCCCTCAAGGTTATTACGGTCCATTATTTCTCTGCTGACTTCCGCCATATTGGTTACGGCAAATTTGAATACAGTCTTACCTTCTTGATGGACATAGTGCTCTCTGGCATCTATAGTCTCGTGAGTGGGCGGATGCATAGATCCACCAGATTTTTGATATAAAAAGTTACGACCTGAGCCATCGCTTTTTAAAATACTATCAATTATGCCATTTTCGTCTTCACTGGGTTCTAGGAGTACAGCTCCTCCACCGTCACCAAAAATAATGCAGGTATTTCTGTCTTGATAGTTTACTATGGCAGACATTTTATCTGCACCACATACTATTACTTTTTTGTGCTTTCCGGACTCTATGAATTTGCTTCCTGTCTCTAGTGCATATAAAAATCCTGAACAGGCTGCTCCTAAGTCAAATCCCCAAGCATTTTTAGCACCGATTTTATCTGTCACAATATTAGCAGTAGCAGGAAATACGTGGTCAGGGGTCACAGTAGCTACAATGACAAGGTCAATTTCATCTGCGGAAATTCCTCTTTTTTTTAGTATTTTTTGTATAGCGTGAACACAGATATCGCTAGTCGCTTCGTTATCTGGCATTACTCTGCGCTCTTTGATACCAGTACGCGATTGTATCCACTCGTCAGAAGTATCTACGAGCTTTTCGAGTTCTTTATTGGTCAGTACCTTTTCTGGCACGTAGCCGCCTACTGCTGTGATAGCTGCTCTCATGATTATTGCTTTTTGTTGTCTTAGTTTCCTGTGGTTTCAAAAAACGATTGTTCAATCTTATAAATTAGATCTGACTCAACCACATTTTTTGAAAGTTTTATCATGTTTAGGAATGTTTTTTCCTTGGTGATGCCGTGACCTATTATGACGGGTTTCTTAACTCCTAGTATAGGAGTACCTCCATAATGTTCAAAATTAAATTTAGTAAGAAAGTCATCTTGTACTCCTCTTTTTAAAAGATTATAGAAAAACCCTTCACAGGTTTTAACAATGACATTTCCTGTAAAACCATCACACACGGCTACATCTACTAAGTCATTAAAAAGGTCTCTTCCTTCTACATTACCTATGAAGTTAATGCCTTTTTTTTCTTTTAAAAGAGGGAATGTGGCCTTTGTAAGAATGTTTCCTTTTTCTTCTTCAGCACCAATATTTACTAACCCTACTCTTGGATTTTTGATACCATAGACTGCTTTGGCATATTCGCTGCCGAGGACTGCAAATTTTGCCAAAGTCTCTGGTTTTAAATCACTATTAGCACCTACGTCTAGTAATACACCAGTAATACCACTTTGCTGCGGAAGGACAGACGAGAGAGCAGGTCTGTCTATCCCTTGTATTGTTTTGATTTGATATAGTGCAGAAACCATCATGGCTCCCGTGTTTCCAGCACTTAAAAATGCGTCTATTTTGTCTTCTGATAGATAGAGCATTCCTACATTTATGCTGGAGTCTTTTTTGGAAGCCACTGCTTTTGTAGCGTGTTCCGCCATGCCTATGCTGTCACCAGTATGTATTATGCTTATGTTAGGATGGTTGAGCTCAGTTGCATAAAGCTTTAACGAATCTTCTTCTCCAAAAAGGAAAAAGTGCAGTTCGTTATCCTCTCGATTTGCCTCTGTTACTACTGCTTTTACACATTCTGCAGGTGCAAAATCTCCTCCCATGGCATCTATGCCAATTTTCATATGCGATTACTCCGCGTTTTTAGGTTCTAGAACTTGTACACCTCTGTACATGCCAGTTTCTAGATTAAGTCTGTGGTAAAGATGTACTTCGCCAGTAGATGGATCTCTGTGAAGCTGTCTATTGCCTAACTTGTAATGAGTTCTTCTTTTGTCTCTTCTTGTCTTGGAAATCTTACGTTTAGGATGTGCCATTTTATTTTTTTATTAATTTTTTTAATTCTGCCCATCTTTCATCTACTACCTCTTCTTCGGTAGTTTCTGGATGGATTATTTCGCATTCTGTCTCACTTACGGAGTTTTCGCAAATCTTACGGATAGGGATACTCATACAGATGTACTCATATAATGAGTCATATGTATTATATATCTGATGATTTGCAGAAATGTAGTTTTCTTCTAGTAACAAAACCTCATTAGTAGTAAGTTTTAGCGGGTATTCAAATTCGCTATTGATTTCTATCTTAATTTTGGTTAGGCATCTTTCGCAGTCAGACGAGATACTGCCATTCATACTATACTTTAGTGTGACTGTACTATCTTTCTTTGTGCAAACTACTTTGACAGCTACATCACAATTGTGATACAGGCTGCCCTCCTTAAGGTCAAAGAACTTATCTCCTAATTGATAGTCAACCGTATCTTGCTCGTTTTTAAACTTGTTAAAATTTATATCGAAGTTTGACAATTTCATAACAAAAAGTCTGCAAAGGTAAACATTTTACTTGTAAACGAATTATTAAGACTCACTTATCTTAAGTCTGGAACTCCGATACTGAATTTTTCTCTTCTATGGTCTCTAAACTTAAGTTGAGTAACGTTCGAGTCATAGTAGCTTAATCGGTTTCTGTGTATTTTATTGATAAGGTATAGTGCATTAATAAAGGATGCTGTATTTGCTATACCTTTTCCTGCTATGTCATAGGCTGTGCCGTGGTCTGGTGATGTCCGTATAATAGGTAATCCAGCAGTGTAATTTATGCCCTCAGAAAAGGCTATTTGCTTAAACGGAATAAGTACCTGGTCGTGGTACATTCCGAGTACTGCATCAAAATTATTGCTATTTGTTGAACCGAAAAATCCATCCGGAGGATATGGACCAATAACCAAGATACCTTCTGCTTCTGCCTGTTTAATGGCTGGTGCGATGATGTCGAGTTCTTCTCGGCCCATTAATCCCTGATCTCCGCCGTGTGGGTTCATGCCGAGGACAGCTATTTTAGGCTTTACAATACCGAAATCTGACTTGAGATTCTCGTTGAGAGATTTAATGCTTTCCAGTATTTTTTCTATACTAAGGTGCTGTGTTACCTCGGTGAGTGCTGTGTGGCCAGTGACCATAGCTACTTTTATCTCATCTGCGAGTAAAAGCATTTGTACATTACTATTAAATTCGTTGGCAAAGTATTGTGTATGCCCATTAAATTCTAAGCCTGCATCAGTTGTAGATTTTTTATCTATAGGTGCGGTAAGCAAATTTTCTATTATGCCATCTTTTATATCACTTACGGCTAGTTTTAGTGAGTCGTAAGCGAATTTTCCAGCCTCAGTGCTTGGAGTACCTGGAGTTATTAGTATACGATCGGTATTACACACACGGATGTTTATCACGCCGTGTTTTACATCTGCGGCTTTACGTACTATATTAAAATTAAGCAGTGGGTATCCCAATAATTCTGCATAAAATTTAAACACGTAAGTACTAGCGTAAACTACTGGCGTGCAGTAGTTAAAAATCAGTTCATTACTCAGGGATTTCAGTATAAGCTCAGGGCCTACACCATTGAAGTCGCCTACAGTAATTCCTATACACGGTTTGTTGTTCATGGTATGAACAAAGGTATATATTCTTTGGTACTTAGGAGATGAGTTTTTGTCTTAACATAAACTCAAGCTGCTGATTCGTCTCTGCTAGTTTTGTAGATTTTAGATTTTCCTTTTCTTTTTCTTGATTTTGATCGTGAGACGATAGAATAGTCTCAGTAAGGTCATCTTTTACCCAAGGCTTGGTAAGAAAACGGAATACATCACATCTATTTATGGCTTCTATCACTATGGATATATCGCTACATCCTGTGATCAGAACCCTTCCTATGTAAGGATGAGAAGATTTTAACATTGCTAATAAGTCAACACCGGAAATATCCGGCATCATGTGATCAGTAATGACAACATCTACGTGCTGTGAATTGACAATTTGGAGTGCTTCTGTTGCATCATTAGCTAAAACAACATTGAATATTTTTCTAAAGTTTGCCTTGAAAGCGGCTAGGTTTTGCGCTTCGTCATCGA